>JAIRLB010000035.1 GCA_031259745.1 Rickettsiales bacterium
ATTTGGCAGTTGCCTTTTGATATCCGACAGTAGTATGAGCGCTATAACCGCTGCTTTCGCAATCGAGGCACTTACTGCAGCTTGGGGCATGGCTAGCATCACCTATATCACAACCATCAGAATTTCCGCATATATCATTGTCAGATGTCAGAATGCATAAAATTCCACTTATGCTGTTAACCCAGCTGCTGCATCCAACTTGCGAATATCCTGCGGGACATGCTTTATCGCATTGTACAATAGTATAACTGCAGGCCTTGGCATGCGCTTTGTTTAAAAATAACAGGCAAATGGACAAAATACCAAAGAAGATTCTTAATATTGATTTCATTTTTCCCCCGTTTTTAACATATTAAAAAGCCGCCAAGGAATTGGCGGCCGGGGAGTTTAGAAAATCATAAAGTTGAATGACCCCGCCGGTCTTCGGGTAAGCCCTGTTGTATAACCGACGGCCCCCCGACCTTTGGGCGGGGCATACAATAAATGGCGCAAAAGCGCCGCTATTGTGCGGATACAACGCACTGTTTGCGCATTGCAACTTTATGGGCTTTCTAACGGCCCCGAAGCCACATCCCTGTGGATTCTTTTTTATTATAGAACAAAGGAAATGGTTTGTGAAGAAGAAAATATTTTAATTCGACAAAAGCATGTTCTTGTTTGGGGTTAATTTCCACGCGCCAGTCTGGCGTCATTGAATTCGGGATGCTTTTGAAACACATACCGTGCAAAAGGACATAGAATCCCTGCAGAATCAATCAAGCGGCAGCGGCAAGACTATAATTGCAAAGGATAAGACGGATAACAAAGGAGCGATAATTGCGAATGCGACATTGGACGAGAATGGTAATTGGGTAGATGGTGGTAATTTGAGCCTTGCCACGGGGGAACTAACATACAGCGATCTGACGGATAACGATGATAGCGAATATAGGATGACGCATGTAGAGGCTGGCGGCAGGGTTATAGTCCAACATTCGACTGGCGGTGCGGACAAGGATGGGGTAATATACGCGACAATTGACAGGTACGACAGAATATGCGAAGATTGAAAACAACAACCAACCAACCAAACTAAAAAAGAAAAACATGAAAGCTAAAATAATAATATCAATTATGACGGCGGCGGGACTGGTGGGATGCGCCATGCAGCCGGCAATAAAGAGCGATAATCCCGCAAATATTACCATGCGGTTCAAGTCGGAAAATAATAAGTCTGTTATGACTTTCTGGCGCGAAATGAAAGCGGACGGGACAAAAGGCAGTCGTTTCATGGTCGGCGTGGATCGGGGCACGGCTTTGATGAATATGAATT
This sequence comes from Rickettsiales bacterium, assembly GCA_031259745.1. Classification (GTDB taxonomy): domain Bacteria; phylum Pseudomonadota; class Alphaproteobacteria; order Rs-D84; family Rs-D84; genus JAIRLB01. The sequence goes on from JAIRLB010000035.1 coordinate 1,313, forward strand.
TTGCCGGATATGCGCCGAATGTCGTTCAGCTGGATCCGGGCGCATATTTCTTGGATTCATATCAGGCGCCGGTAAGCAGCAAGCCTGGGGTTGCGTATTGTGTAAGCCAAGGCGGGCATTATATGACCAGAAACGGTTGGGATGATGAAAATAAAAGACCGGTTTACATGTCGTTTATTGTTAAAGAAAATCAGAATTTAACTTTGCCGATGGTTCAGTTTGACGCAGATTGCAAGCCGACAATAACCGACGATAAAACAGGAATAACGTTTGGTGAAAAGTTTCAATAAAATAATATGAATATAAAAACTTTGATTGTTTCTGCATTTGCGGGGTTGATTTTTATCAGCTCTGCTTTTGCGTTGCCGCTGGACCAGATTGCTCAGCAGCAGCTGATTATTCAGCAGCAACAGGAACAGGCTCGCTAGGCCGAGGCCGCGCGACGCGAGCTGCGCGAGGCCGAACGCATTCGCGACACTCGCGATACGTCCGCCAAGGTCGATGACGACGGTGCGTCAGCTGCAAAGGATGCTGCCGCAGACTGTCCGCGTTTTGCTATTATTGAGGTCTTGGGCAGCAAGATTTATCCCAATACCCGCATTCACAAAGTCACAGACGGATACATCGGCCGCTGCATAACGCGCGACAATATGACCGCGCTGCAAAACGACCTGACTGCGCTGTATATTGATCGCAAATATGCTCTGGCGAGGGTGTATTTTGATCAAAAGCGTTCCAAGCTGACCAATGGCGACAGCGATGTCGTTTTTATCGTGGAAGAAGGCATGATGAACAAGGTTGAATTCCGCGACGAATACGATGGCGAAGAATACCAAGAACCTGTCGGCTGGTGGCTAAAATGGCGCAATGCTGCTAAAAAATACACCGACGTTCCGGGCGCCGATTTGGAATATCCTGCCGCACGCGCTGACGGATTTATCATTTATGAACGCAGGCGGCGGCTGGTCGGCAAACAACGCGCTGGGGCGGACGCAAATCGGGATATTCGGTGATTGCGGATATATCCGCAATGCGCATAATCTCACGCCCGACCCGTATGATTCAAACAGCGGGGCGATGGGGCGGGCATCGGCGCTGGATTGCATTACGGCGGCAAGTATCTGAACTGGTCATTGACGTATGCGCGAACATTGGCCGCGCCGGGATACCTGCAAACCCGCGACGGCATTCCGCGCGAAGAACAATCCATCCATTGGAAGCTCAACGCGAGTTATTAAACAATAAAAAATTACCTTAGGCAGAAAATGAAACCCGCAGATTTCCAGCATCTGCGGGCGTTTGTTTTCATAAGCTTGAATGCTATGGCTATCATATGTCAACTTTTTATAAATCCGCCTTATTTTTGCTTGCCCCGGGTTCAAAGAAATCGACGATATTCTGAAAAGCCATTATGTCGGTCTTATTCCATGCGTCTGTTGTGCGTGCGGCAATATGCGGCGTTGCTATAAACTTATCGTTGCCTAGTTTCATAATCTCTTCATTCTCATAATATCCGTCTTGCGCAACGGCGGAAATTTTTCCAGATTTCAATGCGGCAAGCAAAGCGGTTTCGTCAACAATATGCGGCCTTGCGGGATTTATCAAAATTACGCCGTTTCTCATTTTTGCGATTTGTTCCGCGCCGATAAAGCCTTCTGTCTCTTCGTTTTCTGTAATTGCGATAAAAATCATATCGCTTTCGGCAAGTATCGTATTCAACGGCGTTGTATCGCCGGTTCTGTTCCAATATCGAACATCCGCTCCGAATCCGTCTTTTAGGATTTTATAAACCGATTTATTTATATTTCCGAACCCTATCAGCCCAATTTTCAGTGCGCCCAGTTCGCGCGCCAATGGTTTCTCTTCGGTCCTATTTGCAAATGTGATTTTCCTCAATATGTCCAAGGCAAGTCCAACGGCCATTTCCGCCACGGACTTTGAATTTGTGGCCGGCGTATTCGTTATTGTAATGCCTAGATTGGTTGCGGCTTTAACATCGATAAAACTTTGGTATCCAGTGCCGCCGAATGAAATCAACTTTAAGTTTTTCGCTCCAGACAAAACCTTTTCAGAATAGAAATCATCGCCGCCGAGATATAGTGCGTCCTTGTCGGTAATCGTCGCCGTCAGCTCTTCTTCGTTTGCGGCCATCTTATCTTGGAAGGTCAGTTCATATTTATCATTCTGCACCAATGCAAGCGCATCTGGCGATACTGGCGATAGACAAGAAATATGAAGTTTTATCTTGCTCATTTGTTTAATGATTATAAATTAAGGTTTGCATGGAAATCAAGACTTAGAATTTAATTTTCCGGAAATTCCTATGGCTGCTATATGTCAGTTTCCAGCGCCCCATCTCGCCTCACAAGGGTCTTCAAACTACAAATTCGTAGAAAGTGGTAGATAGCGCAAGGCTAACCACACAGCCCCTCACAAGCCCATTTAGCCCCAAACTACCCAAGTAATAAAAAAGGAAAAAACAATGAAGAAAATAACATTTATGACATTGGCTATAATTATGATTCTGAGCGGCTGCACTTGGGTTGGCACAAAAGAAAATGTGCAGCTATTGGAAAAAGGCGAAATTGACATATCGCAAAGCTTTTACATGATATATCCGACAAATGGCATTGAGCAAACATACTTTACGGCATCAATTACCGAAAGCGAAACCAGCGCCAAAGATGCATCTGATGTATTTTATAAGAAATTCTATAAGAAATTCGGCAGCTTGGTTATAAGTGATGAGAATGTGTCGTTAGAGCAAGGATTCAAGACCGCAAAGGCGCGCGGCGATAAATATTTGATCGCTATGGATATAAACGAATGGAAAGACACCTTTTACATGACTTGCCAGCCATCGCCGCAAGTAGCGAGAGTGAATGATGTCATGTATCAAGTGATGGATACCGCGGATATAACTATCAGCGTTTATGATGTGAATTCGCAAAAATTGCTGAATAAACAAAGGGTGCAGAATCGTGGCTGCCCGATGTCGATATTGGTCTTGATTCCTATTGGCAAAATGAGCCCCGACAGCCGATTTAACTCATCATTGGATAAGTGGTTGGAAAACTTATAAACAATATTAAGCTGTTGAAGCTTGGGATAATGATGCTTTTTATTTATCTGCCATACCAAATCCCATAAATATTGAAACTGAACGGAAAACGGCCGCGCCCAAGGGCGGCGAAACGCCGCCCATACGGGGAAATCAAACAAATATAAAGATACTTTCTTGTCAGTTGAGGCTTATATATAAAAAGCTTGAATTTGTATAGAGTTTATTGTATAAAATATTTTGCGCCGGTTTAGCTCAGTTGGTAGAGCATCTGATTTGTAATCAGAGGGTCGTTGGTTCAAGTCCGACAACCGGCACCAGGTTTCCCTAATTTGTTCGCATACGTTATTTTCTATTTTTTACCAGAATCGAAATATATATTGCAATATGGAAAAGGAAAAATAAATTTCTGTATTTTTCGCAAATTAATTCTATGATTTTAATAGAAAGAAAGGGACGACCGACTTGGTTGTGCTGAATTTTATTTTTCAACCAGCAAACGCAAAGAAGTGACAAGTCTGCAAAAGATACTTTCTTGTCATTTGAAAGATATTTTAAACAGAAAATGCTTGTTTTTATCAAATAATAGGTAAAGATAAGCACAACGATAAATAAAGAAAACTTATGATAAAAAAACCGGAACTTTTGGCGCCTGCGGGAACATTGGCAGGCTTGAAGACAGCCGTTCTATACGGCGCGGATGCCGTTTATGCCGGGCTGCCGGGGTTTTCTATGCGCGCCCGCGCCAAGATGTCTGCGGATGAAATGAAAGAGGGCATTGATTTTGCGCATGCGCATGGCAAAAAGGCATATCTGGCTTTTAATCTGTTCGCGCACGATAACGATTATAATCTTCTGCCAAAAATATCTGAAACTATTGCGGCCTTGAATCCGGACGCGCTGATAGTTTCTGATCCTGGCATTGTCATATGGGTGCGTGAAAACCATCCGGACATGCCGATTCATATTTCAACCCAGGCCAACATCTGCTCTGCGAATACTGTTAAATTCTGGCAGCAGGCGGGCGCTTCCTTGTGCGTTTTGGCGCGCGAAGTATCCCATCGCGAATTCAAGGAAATCCGTAAAAAATGTCCGGATGTCGGATTGGAAATCTTTATTCATGGCGCGATGTGCATGTCTTATTCCGGCAGATGTCTGCTGTCTAATTTTGCGACGGGCCGTCCGGCCAATCGCGGCGCATGCGCGCAGCTGTGCCGCTGGAAATACGATGTCGTTTTGCGCGAAAAGGAATCCGGCCTGGAAATGCCGCTTGATGAAGATGAGCGCGGCGCATACATTATGAATTCCAAGGATTTATGCTTGATGCCAAGGCTGAAAGAGATAATCGAATCCGGCGCGGACTCGCTGAAAATCGAAGGCCGCAACCGCAGCGAATATTATGTCGGTTCGGTTGTCCATGCATATCGCTGTGCGATAGACGCATACTTTGCGGATCCGGAAAATTTTGATCCGGCGCCGTTTATGCAAGATTTGAATATTTTAGAAACGCGCGGATATACAACTGCGTTTTTTGACGGGCCGGTTGGTTCGGACGCGCATGATTATAAATCGACGCGTTCTTCTTCCGATTACCAGGCGGCGGGCATCGTGACGGATGCGACCGGTGACGATATTGTTATGGAATTGCGCAATGAAATCAAGCGGGGCGATGATATTAACTTCATTCTGCCGGGCTGTACGGAACATTCGATAGTTCGCTTGTTCGAAATCATCAATGCGAAAAATGATGAAAGATTGGGAAAAATGTCGGCCGGTCAAACGAACGGCATAAAAATCCCAAAATCTTGGATAAAACCAGAAGATTTGGAATCATTTGTTCCACTGGTTGTCGCATATAAGAAGAAATAATAAAAATTACAGGGTCGTTTTTCAAAACTTGATTTGTTTGAAAGCGCGATTGCAAGAAAATATTAATATTCCGACATGTTCGGAATAATCACCGCATCGTTGTATTGGGATAAGAAACGCGTTCCGGTCGCGCAGTAGAATTTCTGCAATGAATCCTTATACTCCTGGACGGCGGATACCCAGCGGGCATCTATTTCATCTTGGGCGCCCTGGTATGCGGTGAACGCGCCCAAGCCCGCGCCGGCACCCGCGCCGATCAATGTCGATTTCAGGCGCGCCTTGTTGTTAATATCAATAACGCCGCCGTCGTCGGCATCAACAGTCAGGGGATAAAATTGCTGCAATGTCCACACGCCATTCAAGTTGCCTGCTTCGCCCTTAGTGTTGCGGCTAAGAATCGGTGCATTTTTATTAAATTGGTCGTTGCGCCATTTATACCAATCAGTCATTTTTACGCCAAATGTCTTATCATGAAAATCCGGAATCATCGCCGCAATGCGTTCGGATGGAGTGACGGCGGATGTGGCTTTAATCCAGATTCCTCCCGAATCATCGGAATAACCATTCGTCATGGTCTTATTTTGAATATTAAATGTATATTGCTCATTAGGTTTTTCTTTGATCTTTAAGAATCCCTGATCGGCAATGCCTTCTTCAACAGAATTGTAATAATTATCAAATACCAAAGCAATTATGGATTTCTCCGTACAATCGCTAAAAGTATTACCTGAATTTGTCTCGCATACGGCTGTCTTATTGTTGCTGATGTTATAGAATCCGGTTTGAGGTGATGCCAGTTTTTCACCTTTTTGCAATATGCCCCACAAACACGTTGTTTCGGCTTCATTTACTTTGCATTTTTCAATACGTAAAACGGAATCGCCGCTGCCGATCATATTTCCAATAACGCCGCCGGCCGTCGCATTAACGCCCGCGGACAGAATCATATCGCCGCCAACCTTGCCGGCATAGCTGCTGCCGGCCATGATGCCGGCCCCCGACAAAGCGCCGACAACGGCGCCGGTTGTATCCTTTTTGCCGGTGGCGACATCTTTCTTGCCGGTCAAATATCCGCCGATGCCGCCCAGAGCAGCACCCGCCGCGATTTTGAATCCGGCGTTCTTTTTTTGTTCGTCATTCATTATCTTGATTACGTCATCTACGGTGGGCTCGCGGTCGGCCGGAAAGGTAACATTGCCGGCTTCGTTAGTATAAGTCGCCTCTGGAAAATTGCTGATGTTGCAGTCTATGGCATCGCCGGCTGCAATATTTGCCCGCGCCAGCACGGTATCGTTAATGCCGTCCGTATATTGGCGCAATTCGACAACCGCAACGCAAGTCGTCGGCTGATTGATATTATGGCCGCTGGTCGGACGGTCCCATGCAAAGCTGCCGCTGGGATAGATTCTTGCGCAGGCCTCTAAATTGGTCATGCCGACGCCGGCAGATGTGTCGCCGCGTGCGATTTGTTCGGCTAAATCGCTACTGGCCACGCGCACGGGCAGATTTTCAGCTGTCGCCTGGGGCTGCTGTTGATTATAATATTCGGCCTGCTGCCGCATTGCCGCGACCTGCTGATAAGCGGCCGCATAACCGCGCGATTGATTATTGACACGAACAGCGGCAGTTGCGCTTTGCACATAAAGAATAGAGAGCAAAGAACAAAGAGCGGATTGCAAAGTAAAAATGACAAATGATTGCTTCATTTTTTGTTTCTCTATGTTTTTATTCGTCGCTCTCTTTTCTTTTGGCTTTAATTTTAGGAAATCGAAAGTTAGAACTGCAATCTCATTCTGATGCCTACGTCAATGGTTGTTAAACTTCCGCTTTCATACCAGTTTTTATAATGATGCACGGCGTCATAAGGCGCCGGGGCTTCGCCGCCCGCGCCGTCAGCCAGATGTTCGGTCTGCGACACGACTATGCTGCCGGATGTTTTCAGCTGGCCCAATCCGCTGTATCTTGCAAAAAAATCCAATCTGATGCCGCCGTCCAGTTCTGTTGTGACGCCACCTTCGAGCATATATGCCAGCTGTTCGGATGTGCCGCCGTTATGATATCCGTAAATATCAGAAACGGCCGTCAGACTGCCTGCCGCGGCGCCAGCCGGTTCCTGTTCGGAATAGAAAGTTTTATCAAACACCACATAATCGGCAATAGTGTTAAGGGAAATTCCGACGCCTGCGCCGATGTATGGGCGCATCGATCCTCCATCCAAATATCCCGTATAGGAATCAATATTATAATAAACGTTCAGCATTGTTGCATTTGCCGTAACTGCGCCGCCTGTGACCTGGGTTTTAACAAATCCGCCGTTGCCATTAGAGGTTTCGACGGATTGTGGATATTCGATGCCGCCGTAACGCGTATAAGAAAAGTCAACGCGAACATCGTTATTGATGGCCGCGCCGACCGATAATTGCAACGGAATGACCGTGCCTGTGTTTAATGCGGCGCTTTTGAATGCGCCGGGCGCATTGAATGAGTCATCTTCATTCTGATAATCCGCGGATATTGAACCGTTGACAGAGGCGGAATAAGCAACTGAAAGGCCTATGTACAAACCGCTGTCGGCCAATCTGTCATAATCTGCTGGCTGATAGTATTGGCGGCCGGCATTGGTTGAATTCGAACCGACGCGTGGCAGGGTGCCGGTCACGCGCGTGGGGGCCGCGGCAATGCCAGAGCCCGCCTGCATAACTGCGGCCGGCTGCTGCATGACGACCTGCTGCTGTACTTGCCTGTATGCTTGCTGGTATGCTGGTTGGGGAATTTGCTGTTGATATGACGGATATGCGGGATAGGCTGCATCGGCCCCAATAGGCAGTGCAAAAAATATTGTTGCTAAAACAGCGGAAATGCTGGTTTTTTTCATTCTCGTCCCATATCTTTATTCATTATTATATCATAAATTTAAGTCATAAAAAAGCGATATGTGATTTATGATTTCTGGCCCCGCCCGTGCGGGAATGATGGATAAAAAAGTCATTTCGTAAAAGCGATATTTTTAATACTAGAATTTTATGATTTGCAAATAAAAATCAGCAATCAAAAATCATAACTTAAAGAAAAGACCCGCATTTCTGCGGGTCAGTTTGTCCAATATAAGTTTTAGCTTGCTTTCCTCAGAATGCAACGTTCAGACGCACGCCGGCCTCGGCCTTGACATCTGTTCCGTTCTGGCTGTTAACATGCGCTGTGTCGAATGTGTATTCGCCATACAGGGCAATCTGCACGCTGTCCGTCAGACGGTTCGCGACAGATGCCGACAAAATATATTCGTCGAACCCATCATTCATATTTGCCATTGTGGCCGCCAGAGTTGGCGCCAAAGTTGGCAATCCCGCGCCACCGCTGATGGACGAGATGCTTTTTATGCCGTTGTCAGCATGGTGCTTGTATGTAAATCCCCCACCCAATGACCATCTTTCGTCAATTTCGTAAAATGCTTTCAGTCCGGCATTGAATTCGGTTGTTGATTTAAGATTTATAGACAAAGTACCTTGAAACAAAGAATTTGCCGATAAAACGGTTATCTCGTTGTTATCATTTCCGAATGTCTGCAAGACTTCCGCAAACACCGCTCCGGTAAACTTGCCCCAGGTTTTACCCAGACGTGTTCCCGCATAGAATCCCCAGCGTCCGTTTGAGTAATTGTCATACGAAAAGCCAGTTCCTGTTCCACCCAGAGCACTCGATAAATCGAACTTTCCGGTCATCTTGGAAACTCCGCCCAAGTGAGCGTCCACATACCAATCCCAGATAAAATCGTCATAGCTGTCGAATGCGCGGTATGTCAACCCAAGGCGTCCGAGATGCATTCCCTGGCGGTCAATGTCGCCGTCATGGGTGTATCCGAACGATCCGTTTACAGACAGCCTGTCGGTAATTCCATAACCGATATCTTCCTGTCCGCGATAAATTGGGAATTCAATCGCGCCGGCATGATTTTTTTTGTTATTCGCATCGGTGCCATCGGCTTTCTTATACATAATCCCGGCAGATGTTTTGGAATAGAGCTGGCCTTGCGCCGGCAAATACAAAGGATTTTCCATATTTGCGGCCATCGCAGGCGTTGCCAGAACTGACGCAGCTACGGCCGCTTTCAAAGTTTTCTTCATGAGTATAACTCCTTAGGTTGTTCATGAAATCACCACAGCCCCCATTATTGGCAAGACCGGGGCCGCATCCCACGCCGCCCATTATTGGCAACAGCATGTTTTTGTGATGCGACAGGCGAATCGTGCAATATAATAGGAACGATGTCAAAAAATCTTTTGTCTTGACATGGCGTTTGAAATATTTTACGGGTAAAATATTATCCAGTTGGCAACTCAGGGAAGGTATCGATATCATCCGCAGAAAGGTAGAACAATTTGAATCTGATACCGCTCCGGCAATGCAAGTCAAGCCGGAACCAGTGCGGGCTTTGCAGCATGAAAAGACGGAAAACGAGCGCGTGCGCCAACGTGAGGAAAGAGCTCGCTCATAGTTGTTTTTTATTAATCCGAACTTGAAATATCCTGAATTTATATTATAATGCATTAAGCAGAGAAGAGGGGGGACAGCCCAAAATGCACAAAGGAGTCCACCATGAATAAAGAATCGAACAATACCATCGGACAATCGCTGTCAAGGGCCGAACAGGACAAACTAAATTATGCGCTGGCGGAACTGTTTTTCGGTTTGGCCCGTTCCAATTGGGTGCGCGGCGGGTCCTTGGGGACTGCGCGTCAAAAAGCGTTGGATCAAATGGGTTCTTTCTTGAAATCCAAAAATTCAAATAATCCGGCTGTTCAATATCTGTATAAAACATACATGATAAACAAGACCAAGTGGGCCAAGGTGATCATGACCAGCAAAAAGTCTGAAAATGAAATCAGCGCCCCAAAAGAAAATTTGAGCAAAGGCACCGCCTGGGGCGCCAAGTGGGTAAACAGGGCTTTGGCCAAATTGAACGGCAAGATTAAAGAATTTGAATCGTGCGCAAGTGCCTGTGACAAGCCGGCTGCTGTTGTTATTGAAATGCAGAATGCGGAACTTGCAAATGACAGGGTTCAAAAGCTGATCCAGCTTCAAATCCAAAAAATCTTTGAAAATTCCAAAGCCGCGTAACAAAACTTCGCAGAAAATTGCTAGGATTGTTTTACTTGTTGATGATTTCAAGCAGACGGAATTTCACATCGTTGATAGAAATGCGCTCTTGTTTCATGCTGTCGCGATGACGCAAAGTGACCGTTCCGTCTTCTGTCGTCTGATGGTCGGCGGTAATGCAGACAGGTGTTCCGATTTCATCGTGCCGGCGGTAACTCTTGCCGATATTGCCGGAATTTTCCATTTCGATTCTTCCCAATCCTGTCTTGCGCAAATCGGACACAATTTCATCAGCAATCGCAACCAATTCTGGAACGTTGCGCGCCAGCGGAATAACCGCGGCCTTGACCGGAGACAATAAGGGTTTCAGTTTCAGCACCAAGCGTGATTTCCCATCGCCCAGATCTTCTTCGGTATAAGCATTGTGCATAACTGCCAACATGCAACGATTGACACCCATCGCTGTTTCAACAACATATGGTATGAACGTCTCCCTGGCTTCTGGATCAGTGTATGA
>JAIRLB010000054.1 GCA_031259745.1 Rickettsiales bacterium
CTTTTGCAATCGGCGACTATAACCCAAAGAATTACAAAGGAAAACATTATGGCGACATATCCTTGGCGACCGCATTTGCAAAAAGCGTGAATTCCGTCCCATTAAAGCTAACCGAACAATTCGGCATAGACGAAGTATTATCCATGGCGGGGCGATTGGGCGTCGGGTCCAAGCTGCGCCGCGAATACTCGACCGTGTTGGGGGCGTCCGAAATGACTTTATTGGATTTGACCACGATGTACAGCGTAATTTGGAATGACGGGGAATCTGTGCGGCCTTATTCAATCACCGTGATTAAATCGCTATCCGGGAAAATTCTGTACGAGCGCAATCCGTCAGACAGCTTGAAATTGTTATCACATAATACGGTCGGATATATGAAGGATTTACTAGCGAACGTTATAAAGCCGGCCGGCACTGGCCATCGCGCCGCCGCGCCCGGCGTGCTGGGCGGCAAGACCGGCACCAGCAATGAAAACAGAGATGCGTGGTTTATCGGCGCGACAAATTATCTGACTATTGGCATTTGGGTTGGAAATGACGATTTTACCCCAATGAGCGATAAAATAACCGGCGGTACAATCCCCGCCGAGATATTCAAGGAAACCGTAATAAAGGAAAAAGGAACAAGGAATAAATAAGAAAGAGCAAAGAATAAAGACCAAACACGGTGTTTGCTTCCCGAACAAGGATATAATTATGATAAATCAAAAAGAATGTTGCTAATTATTTAATTCAATTTTAATTAATTACAAAATTGCGCGCGCAATTTTGACAACATTTGGTCTTTGTTCTTTTTGCTTTAATTAACGTATTGGCATTTATCGCCAGTTTCAATAATGAATGTCCCAGTTGCATCATAATAAGTCCCGGTTGGCAAAGCGCAAGTGTCAACAGTAGCGTTTTTACTAGCAGTACTGGTTCCGCGGGCTTTTGTAGTCAACGCACTATTGGTATAAATACTATCAGCCTCCGGGCATTGTGTGCAAGTGCCGGGCGAGCTGGTGCCGACAGTTCCATAATATCCGCCTTTGCAGCGATACGTCATTATGGTGACGCAGGTACAAGACGAATTAATAGATTTTGACTCTATCTTTTCATGTGAATCGTCATGACTTGAAATTGTTGTGTTACATTCGCTTACACAACAACCATTTGAATCCATCGCTGAACCATCAGGACATACCCAACCACTCTCACATTTTGCACCATTGCTAAGCGTATAAGCATCTCTATTCGAATCATCAAGAAAAACATACTGATAGCCATCTTCATAATAACTGCCGCCGCTGCAATCGCAATCAAGCCAGTAATTATCCGTTGTCAGAACCACACAATCGCCGCTTACATCACCGGAGTAATATTCGTCAAAAACATAATTTGCCGCGTTGGCAGTTTGAATTACTGCAAAGGCGAATGCCGCCATTATAAAAAACGATTTCATCTTTCCAGTCCTTTGATTTTTTGTTGGCTGATAGTTTGAAAATTTTCCCGCATAAGTTTTTGCGCCATGACGTCAAATACGGCATAGTCGGTTTTGATAGCATTGATGCGCCTTTTGTATTCGGCGCGGGATTTTAGCTCTGTTATTTTTTTATTAATTTTCAAGGACCTGGCGGCAGAATCGGCTTCCAGAATATTTACGCCGTCGATATCGTAAATATCCGATACGGAATCATAATAACCCCTCGGATTTTCTAAATTTATCGCGCACCCGTCAACATTGAAGTGGCACAAATATACCCCGTGCATTTTGCGAACCTTATATTTGACGACATTCGGAATGCTTTGTTCATAAAGGGAAAAACTTTTTTGAAAATCATACAGCGCGGCATCTAACATGACGTCTATTTCAGCGTTGCTTGGAACTGGTTCCATTTTTTTTCGGTTTTTGGAAATCCATCTTTCATAAGCAAAACATGCACTGTCCACATAATCGGAAGTTTTGCTGCTGATGTCGCCTTTGAATGCCTGATATATCGAACCGGACCGAATGAATATCCCGCTGCGAATCATCTCGCGGTCCTTATCCGTCAGTTCAAATCCGTATTTCGGAGAAATTTCGTACAGACTGACAACCAGCTTGTTTTTCGCAATATTGTAATGAGCCGGACTGTATTTATAAAGATAGTCAAGATCCGGATGTTTGATAAAGATTGTATCGATATGAATCGTTTTATCAAAAGGTCGGCCGTTTATCGGGCGTAAAAACAGAGTCTGGTTTTTGGGCGGCGCCTTGCCCAGTCCCAATAAAGCCGTCAGATCTGCAATCCATAGCGTCTTTTTTGACATATTCAAACGGAGGTTTGAATTAGGCATAGATAGGAGAAAATAATGTCGCAGAAATCTGGGATTCTGAAAAATAAAAAAAACGACATTAAAAACGTCGGTTTGGATTAGGCATACTGTTTTTGATATTTCTTGCCAGTATTGTAGGTGTTTTGGACGAAAAATGCAAGGGGAAAATCAACCCCGCACCATCTCGACGCTTTATTCCAAAATCTGTCTTTGCAAATCGATCAGCTTTTCACAGCCGACCTTGGCCATATCCATTAAATTAATAATCTGTTCCTGAGCAAAAGGATGTTCTTCGCCTGTTGCTTGGATTTCAATAAATTTGCCGCCGCCGGATATAACGAAATTAGCATCCAATTCAGCCGCGCAATCTTCTTCGAAATCAAAATCCAGCATATTTTCCGAGTTCAAAACACCCGCGCCGATGGCCGCCACATAATCCGATATCGGGTTATCATAAATGCGGCCGCGATCAATCAGCCACTTGACAGCCAGAGACAAAGCCACAAATCCCCCCGTTATGCTGGCGCATCTGGTGCCGCCGTCCGCCTGGATGACATCGCAGTCGATTATAATCGTGTGTTTGCCCAGTTTGTCCATATTGACGACGCTGCGCAGGGCGCGGCCGACCAGGCGTGATATTTCCGACGAACGGTGATCCTTGGCCAGCGCCTCGCGGCCTTTGCGAATGCCGACGGCGCGCGGCAGCATGGAATATTCGGCAGTAACCCAGCCGCCCGGCTTGTTTTGCTGGCGCTTCCACAAAGGCTGGTTCATATCAACGGACGCGGTGCACAGAACATGCGTTCCGCCTATTTTAATCAGACAGCTGCCTTCGGCCCACTTGTTTACATTGATTTCCATGGAAACGGGACGGATTTGGTCATTTTTTCGCAGGGATGGACGCATCATTGATTTATGCCTTTATTAGAAGTGAATGAAAAATAATTATCGATATCAAGGATATATAATAACAGCAAAAAAGCAAGCTTAAAAGATTTATGACTTCTGATTTATGATTTGCATTTTATTTTGCATATTGATACCCTTGACCTTGCTAAAAAAGGATTTATATGTCGGTACGTTCCAAACGCATTTTCAAAAGGCTGATTAGCTGGTTGGGCCTTATATTCTTTATACTGGCGGCGGGCATGTTGTACTGGCAGCTGCGAAATTATGCCCTGATTGATATTGCCCGCGCATTATGGTCAATTCCATTCACAAATCTTGTTTATGCCTGCCTGGCTTGCCTGGCGGGATATATTGCACTGTCGGCATATGACTATCTTGCGTTACGCTATATAGGCAAAAGTGTGTCCTGGTGGAAATGGATGCTGGCCGGGATGCTTGGGTTCGCAATCAGCAACAACGCCGGTCATGCCGTGGTCAGTGGGGGCGCAATTCGGTATAGATTGTATACTCGATGGCGCATACGCGGCGGAGAAATATTAAAAATGCTGGTTTTTTCCGGCTTTACCTATTTTCTGGGGTGCACCGCGATTATGATTTTGGGGTATCTGCTGGTTCCTCATTCCTTGTTTGAACAGTCTGTGGGTGCCAAAATCGGCATTCATGGACTTTTCGCATTCTGTCTTGCATCGCTGGCGGCTTATTTTTCCCTTACTGTCTTTTTTCCGAAAAAAAGCATTAAACTTGGGGAAATAAAGTTCCAAGTTCCAAGTACCTCGATAGCTTCGGTTCAGATGGGGCTGGGAATGCTGGACAGCATTTTGGCAGGCTTGGTTTTGTATTTCTGTATGATACCATTCGTTCAGATTCCTTTCGGTACATTTATCGGGCTGTTTGTCATCGCGCAGACAGCCGGCGTGTTCAGTCAGGTTCCCGGCGGAATCGGCGTATTTGAAAGCATTTTCTTGTTGGCATTGCCGGGCGATATCAGCAAGGCAAGCATTTTCGGGGCATTGCTGGCATACAGAATTATTTATTACGTGCTGCCTCTGCTGGGTGTGGGCGGCCTGTTCTTTACATACGAAAGGTGGTTAAGGGCCCGAATGAAGCGCTGGCTGGAAGAAGCTAAACAGCACCTGCCGCATTTCCATCCTAAAAAGGGAATAAGCAATAAGGAAAAAGACCAAAGAACAAATAGGTAAGATGCAAAATGTAAAAACCTTATCCCTTTATTTAACATTCTA
>JAIRLB010000055.1 GCA_031259745.1 Rickettsiales bacterium
GAAAATATTTGAAAGAATTCAAATTAAAACATATCAAAAGCGGATTGTATGTGAATTCCGGGGTATTGCTGATAAATGCGCCTCTTTTGCGCGAGGCGGAACAACAGATGCTGGAGTCCAAAATCACATTGAAATATCCTGACCAAGATTTATTGAATCATGTGCTGGATGGTAAAATAAAGCGTCTGCCTTTGAAATACAATTTCATCCCTGGAATAGATATAATTCCACCTGACAAATTTTCCGAATCAGAAGCGGAAGAAGCCAGAAAACATGCGGTAATTTGGCATTTTTATGCCATAAAGCCTTATTTTCACAATTCTGCTGTCGTAAATGTTTACAGCGCTTTTTTTGACAATATAAAAGAACTTGGCTGGCATCCCGAAGACTTTATTAAGCACGAGATGAAATTTACAAAGTCCGACGAAAAAGCAAAAATACCCTTTGTCGGCATAAAAAATGGAAAAGTGAGATTTTTTGGGTTTAGAATTATCTAACTTTTTCCTGTTCCTTTTTATAAATCATCGGTTTTTCATTCCGGCGCAGGCAGGAATAGAAGCCAGAAATATACAATTACTTTCTCGTAACAAAGTTCGCCATGCGATTTGGGACCACTATTGTTTTAATTATTTCGCCATCCAGATATTTTTCAGCAACGGCGCGCGCGGCATCAATGACATCAGCCTCGGCCGCGCCGGCGGATAGCTCGACAATTCCGCGGTGTTTTCCATTTACGGAAACCGCAATTGTCACCGTCGTCTTTACTAATTTCGCCTGGTCGCATGCAGGCCAGGGCTCAAACACCAGCATATCATTGTGCCCCAGCTTTTCCCACATTTCTTCGGTCAGGTGCGGCGCGAAAGGATTCAATACCTGAATCAAAACTTCATACGCCCGCACCGGCATGCTGCCGGCAAAAGCGTTTATGTATTCCATCATTGCGGATATGGCCGTATTGAACTGCATGTTTTCAATACGCTGCGTCATTTTTGCAATCAGGTCGTTAACCAAGAATTCCTGGTTGGAATCCAGCGGCGCGCCAATCAGATTATCCGACAGATTTTCCACGCGCTTTAAGAAACGCTGAACCCCGGCCAATGTGCCGGCGCCGTATGTGGTGTTCGACGCCCAGGGCCCCAAAGACAGCACGACCATTCTGCCGGCATCAGCGCCGGCATCCGCTATTAAATCCGCAACCATAAAGCCGTTGTTGCGTGATTTCGACATCTTGTACCCGTCATTGCCCAGCAACAGACCCTGGGCAGTGCGGCGCGCATAGGGCTCTGCCGTCGGCACCAGGCCCAAGTCATACAAAGCCTTGTGCCAGAATCTGGAATACAGCAAATGCCGCGTATCATGCTCGTGCCCGCCGTTGTAATGATTCACCGGCAGCCATTTTTCAAGCTGGTCGCGGCGGCAAAATTCCTTGTCGTTTTTTGGATCCAAATAGCGCATGTAATACCAGCTGCTGCCGGCCCATCCGGGCATAGTGTCGGTTTCACGCTTTGCTGGCCCGCCGCACGCGGGGCAGGTTGCGCTGACCCAATCCGTCGCGCGCGACAGCGGGCTTTCGCCATTTTCGGTGGGGGAAAAGTCCCGCATGTGGGGCTGAATCACCGGCAGCTGATCATCGGGCACCGGAACCCACCCGCATTTTTCGCAATAAATCATCGGTATCGGCTCGCCCCAATACATTTGGCGGGAAAAACCCCAGTCTTTCAATTTATATTGTTTCGCGGCGCGCGCAAAACCGCCGCCGCCGCCGAATTTTATCGCGGCGGAAATCGCCTCTTCTTTATTCATGCCATCCATGAATCCGGAATTTATATGCAATCCGTCTTCTTCCCAGGCCTTCTCTGAAACATCGCCGCCGGCCAGAACCTGGATAATCGGCAGTTTGAACTTTTTGGCAAAATCCCAGTCGCGCTGATCATGCGCCGGAACGCCCATAACCGCGCCATATCCATAATCGGCCAGCACATAATCGGATATGAAAAGCGGAATTTCGGCGCCGGTGAAAGGATTTGCAGCCATGACGCCTTGCAGCAGGACGCCTGTCTTTTCCTTGGTATTATCCGTGCGGTCTATGTCGGATTTGGCCTTTGCCGCGGAAATATATTCCCGCACCGCGACACAGTTTTGAATTTTTCCGTCTGCCAGCCACTTTTTAATCAAGGAATGTTCCGGCGCCAGCACAGCGAAAGTCACCCCAAATATGGTATCCACGCGGGTCGTGTAAACCGTCATGACATCATCGCCGACACGAAAATCAACATCCGCGCCAAAAGAGCGTCCTATCCAGTTAATTTGCGCGGTCTTTATATCTTCCTGATAATCCACTGTCGCCAAGTCGTCTATCAGGCGGTCGGCATACTTGGACATCCCCAGCGTCCATTGCGATTTCATTCTTTTTTCGACCGGGCCGCGGCAACGCTCGCACTTGCCGTCTTCCAGCTCTTCGTTAGTCAGGGTGGTTTTGCATGACGGGCACCAGTTCATCGGCGAATCGGTCTTGAAAGCCAGCCCAGCCTTAAAAAATTGTATGAACATCCACTGCGTCCATTTTACATAATCCGGGTCGGAAGTGGCGAATATGGTTTCAAAATTGACAGACCATCCGGTCCGACGTATCACATCAGTATAGCCGGCCACCAGCTCTTTTACCACATCGGCCGGATGGCGTCCGATTTTGGTTGCATAATGTTCGGCGGTTATGCCCATAGCATCGTATCCGATTGGGTACAGGACATCGAATCCGGCGCGGCGGCGCCAGCGCGCCAGAACATCGATTCCAGAAAACGTCAGCATGTGCCCGGCATGCATTCCCGCGCCCGACAGGAAGGGAAATTCTATAAGATAATAAAATCTTGGCTTTGAGCCGTCATTTTTCGGGACAAAGGCGCGCGCGTCAAACCATCGTTTCTGCCATTTGGATTCGCGTTCGCGGATTTTTTTGATATTTTCAGTCATTTATTACCACCTGTTTCACCGACAAAATGATAAACGCAAAGGCCGTGCTTTGCAAGCCTCTTTTTATCATTGGCTCAACTGACAAGAAGATATCTTTCTATTTGTTTGATTTCCGCTCAGGGGTGGCGTTTTGCCGCCCAAGGGCGCGGAAAACCGCGCCCCCGCAAGTTTGCAATATATACTTTCTTATCGGTTGAGCCTTTATCATTAACTTTGGAATAGAATCCTTTCGCAAACATATATTTATTACTTGACTATATTGATTATACAAGATATTCTCGAACAGAAGCTTATTTCAAATAAGCAGAAGTACTAAACACTGAAAGGAAAGGATTACAAAATGAAAAAATTATCGTTAATTGCGATGCTCTTTTGCGCCGCGGGCGTTTCTGCCGCAAATGCGGGTAATATTTACCTGTCTGAAAAACTATCATTCGGCTTCACCACCGCAAGCAACCTGACTTTGGACATACCAGGAACAACAATGAGCGGAACTGACGAAACTGGCGACACATTCGGCAGCAACACCGCGGTCGGATATGATTTCGGCAAAGTCGGAGCGGGCAACATCCGCACCGAATTGGAATTCGGATTCGGCGAATCTTCAGACTATAATACAACCAACACACATGCCTCGGCAAACGGCGCAAAGCTGGATATTCATGCCAATGCCCTGACGGTTATGGCTAATGCATATTACGATTTTGATACAGGAACAAAATTCTCGCCTTATTTGGGATTCGGACTTGGCTATACTCACGTATCAGTCGACACGACCCCCGAGGACGGCATAGATACCGCCAAGATAAATCATGACGGTTTTGTTTGGAATCTTGGGGCCGGCGTGTCATACAATATTGACGAAAACTGGGCGGTTGATTTGGGATATCGCTGGATAAACTTTGGAAATTTCAGCGGCAAGACCAAAGTCAACCAGCACGAGCTTGCGGGACGTTTGTACGAGCATGAAGTTTTGCTTGGCGCCCGCTATCGGTTCTGATGGTACAAAAAAGTGAAGAAGCCCGGGATCCCGGGCTTTTTTTAAATGGGGGCAAAGCCTGCAAAATTATTTTATAAAGTTTTCCACCGCAAAATCCATTAAATTTTAATAAACAAAAATGCTTTTGCCTGACAAGAGCTAATTTCCACAAAAAAATTAAAAATCCCAAGTCAACGGATGGAAGAATATCCGAGATTTCTGATTCCTTTTCCTTTGAAGGGGGGGAAACAACGGGGCGGAGTGGTTTAAGATATTATAACATCCAACACATTATGTATAGTTGTCCATTTCAAAAAAATAAAGATCCCGATTTATATAAATAAGTTTATGAGCGATAACTACATAACTACTTTGTAATAAGGTCTTTTGAATACTTCTGCTACTTTGTCTTTTGTTGCATATATTTTTAAGCATGATTTTTCCTTTTTTTGAGGCCTGGGGTTAATTCCCCAGGCATTTTTTGATTTTGCTGAATAAAAAAATCCAGCGTTTAATCGCTGGAAATCAAATAAATCGAGGCGCTATAACACCTATATTATGTTATGTATAGTTTTGCACAGCAGAAAGCATAAACTATACATAATATTCATTATGCGCCTTTCGTGTATCAAATCTTATTATAAATCACCTGCTGTAAAACAACACCCTTTCCAAGCGTACGCCTATCCCATTACCAGAAATAGAAAAATTTTGCTAATTCAATACTTTCCTTCTTTTCAAGCAATTTGCAATAGTTATATTTTAGGTTTATGTTTTTTGATTATTCTTTTGATTTTACAAACTAAATCCGGCGTATATTCTAAACATTTTTCGTTATGTTTTTCTGGCGGCAATGGCGTTATTTTTGAACAACAATTCGGACATTTTGAAGCTTCTTTGTCAATAGAAGTCTTGCAATATGGACACGCGCGCGTTGTAGCCGGCCTTCGTCCGCGGATTTTGTTAACGGCGCGCACCAGCAAGAACACCGCGAACATCGTAATCAGGAAACCGACGAAAGTATTCAGAAACATCCCAAGGTTAATAGTTGTCGCACCCGCAGCCTGCGCGGCGGCAACGGTCGGATAATTCTGACTTACCATCGCCCCCAACCCCTTGTTTATCACAACAAACCAGTTGGAGAAATCAACCCCGCCAATCAATAGTCCGATTGGCGGCATAATTATATCCTTGACCAAGGAATTAACCAGACCTGTCATCACACTGCCGACAATTATTCCGACAGCCATATCAATAGCGCTTCCTTTTTCAACAAAGGCCAAAAATTCCGCAAAGAAACCTATTTTCTTCTCAGACATCAGTATTTCCATTTCCCTTGTATTGACTTATCGCATCAATAACCTTGATCAATGTTTTTTGCAAACTTTCATCTTGGGTCTCGACAGTTATGTCAGCCGCCGAATATATTTTATACCTCTCGCCAATCAATTGCGATAAGATTTTCTTGCTATCTGCGTTCAGAAGCTGCGGCCGAGTATCGCGAAAGTTCGTCCTTTTTACAAGAAGTTCCAGGCCAGCTTTTAACCAAATTGTCAACGCATTATCCAAAATCATTTCGCGCACCGCCGGGGTTATAAAGGCACCCTCGCCTGTGGATATGACTTTTAGCGAAGGCGGCGATTCCAGCAAACGAGAAATAACGGATTGTTCTGCGCGGCGAAATTCTTCTTCACCATAAAGCGAGAAAATATCGACAACGCTGCAACCGGCAGCAGCCTCTATCTCTTTGTCTGAATCAATAAAAGGAATATTCAATTTTCGAGCCAAGGCGCGGCCGATACTGGTCTTGCCAGCCCCCATCAGCCCAACCATAACTATTGGCTTTTTCAAAGAAAATTCAAGATTTTTACTCATGCTTTTGATTAATTATATCGCAATTGGCGACAAAAATCAAACTATTGTGACAAACCCAGGCATTCTTTACTTTATCGTGTGGTAAAAGGTTCCGGAATAATCGATATTCAGCGCATTGCCGGCCGCGCCTGTCGCCAGCGAGCCATAACAGGTCTGTC
>JAIRLB010000001.1 GCA_031259745.1 Rickettsiales bacterium
CTGTTTTACATTCTGCGAATTTGCCAGCATTTCATTCAAATATTTCTGCGGCGAAGCTTCTCCGCAGGCATGTAAATTATTAAATACGACGCGGCACCTGCCTATAATGTCATTCGAAGTATTTGATATAACTTCCGCATTTGGCATAAAGTCCGTTTCTTGTGCCCCCGCTTTGATCCCCACGCCCAAAATCGCTGATAATCTAAGGGCCCAAATTAAACGACCCATTGGATTAGGCATAAAAGGGGGATAAAAATGTCGCGGAAATCAGGGATTTTTAAAATTAAAAAAACCGACATAAAAATCGGTGGTTTGGATTAGCACTGGCTTATTGTATATAATTTAGCGGTTTTATAAGGAGTTGTCCACAAAAAAATAAAATATAAAATCGGCATATTTTCCAATAGCCTGATCCGTTCAGCCCGCTGAAAAACTCTTTAATTCTGCGCGTGAGACTGGCGCAGCTGCGGGTTCAGCGCGGGAATTAAAAGACAACATAGAAGCCGTCGGTCTAAAACGCCCGATAAAACTCATGCGCAAGTTAAAGCCCGCACCGGACGGAAAAGAATACGATTTGATTTGCGGCCAAGGGCGGCTGGAAGCCTGCATTGCACAGGGCTGGGAAAAGGCTCAGCTGACAAGAAAGTATCCATTGCAGACTCGCATGCCCGTGGTTCCCGCGCCCTTGGGCGGCGAAACGCCGCCCCTACCGGGGAAATCAAACAAATATAAAGATACTTTCTTGTCAGCTGAGACTAAAAAAATTAAAAACCGCAGAAATCCGCGACAAACCTTACAACTGAACAAACAAGCTCGGATTTTCTGCCAGAGTTTCAATCGCACTATCAATCAGTTCACGGATTTTCAGAAATCGTTTCTTGGTTTCAGCATCCAGATTATCGATCGCCGGCAGCTTGACGGTCATAGGGTTGACGTGCCTGCCGTCCTTGACAATCTCATAGTGCAAGTGCGGTCCGGTGGACAATCCTGTGGAACCGACATATCCTATAATTTGCCCTTGGCGCACCGACATTCCGATATTCACACCCTTTGCGAATCTCGACATATGGGCATACACTGTTTCATAAGAACCATTATGACGGATTCTGATATAATTTCCATATCCGCGATCCGTCGCTTTTTTGACAACCCGTCCGGCGCCAGCGGACGGAATCGGCGTTCCCGTGCCGGCGCGAAAGTCAACGCCCTTATGCGCGCGCGTAAACCCAAGCACCGGATGCCTTCGCTTCAGATTAAAGCTGCTAGTTACCCGCGCGTTGTTAATCGGCGTACGCTTCAAGGACTTGATGGCGCCATTTCCGTTTTCATCATAATAGCCGATCGCGCCCCCGGATTTGCGGAATCTATACATTTTTACATTTCCGCGCAAAGCTTGGAAAGACACGGCGATTACGCGGCCATTATCAATCCTTTCGCTGTTTGAATAGTTTTCCTCGTACAGAACGGAAAAGTTCTGGCCGGCGCGGACGTCGCGCTCAAAGTCCATTTCGAACGCCAGCAAATCATAAACATCGGCCAAGACAGCCGCCGGAATGCCGGCGCGCATGCCCGCGACATAGAAACTGTCGCCATCTTTGATTTCGCCATGTTTGTAAACGATGCGCGTATCGCGCTCTATATCTATTGTTTTACATTGCCAGCCGCCGTCATTGCAAGTCAATTCAACCTGGCGCCAAGGGGATGGAATCAATATTATCTTGCTGACCGGCGCATCGGCCGATAATCGCGAGAATATGATTTTGTCAAAATCCGCGCGCAGGCGGGAAATTCCAGCCTCGTTTTTCAGAATCTTATCAATCGTTTCTATGTCCGCATAGGACACGCCCTGTTCCGCCAACAATTTGAACAATGTGTCGCCATGACTTACCGTCACATGCGCGGTGCATTCACTGATACCCAGTGTCTGACGGCCGCGAGCGATAATCAGCGCAGACGCCACAGCCACCAGCAACAACATCAGCAATACGATTATTTGAGCAATACGATTCGCACCCATAATATTTTTTGATTTTTTCATAAACGCGATTATAATAATTTTATGAAAACAAATCAAGCATTCACAATTTTGCAAAAAGCCGGCGGCACACGGGCTGCCAAAATAATAACCAGAAACAAATTGTCGGCGCTGCGCGTCTGGCGGATCGCGCGGCAACTGCGCCGTGGTATGCCTGTTGCGAAAATAGTGCATGAAAAATGGTTTTACGGACTGCCTTTTTATACCAACAGGCATACGCTGGACCCGCGTCCGGATACGGAAACGCTGGCGGCGGCGGTCATATCAGATAAAATCGGCGGCTCATCTGTGCGCGTTTTGGATTTGGGCACCGGAACGGGCTGCCTGATTGCAGCCATCGTAAAAAATATTCCGAACGCCGCCGGCATAGCAATCGACAAATCATTCGGAGCCGTGCGCGTCGCCCGTAAAAACATTAAAAATCTGGGTTTGAAAGACAAAGTCGAAATCTATCGCCGCAGCTTTGATTCAAATCTTAACTATGGACAATTCGATGCCATTGTTTCAAATCCTCCATATATCGCCAAAGGCGACGCGCGAATCAATATCGGCGCCTTGCACGACCCAGAAATATCGCTGTATGCTGCGAACAACGGCCTGGCGGCGTATGAGACAATTGCTCGGCGCGCGGCAAAATGGCTGAAACCCGGCGGTAAAATCTATTTGGAAATCGGAGCAGACCAAGGTCCGGCCGCGCGCGATATTTTCATCCGCAATGGATGGAATTTTGACCACAGCTTTGATGACTTGGCAGGAATCGAGCGTGTTTTATCCTTTAATATTGAAATTAACAGTTAAAAAGGAACAGGAAAATCCCCGCATTGTTCGCTATTTGCTCTTTGGTCTTTCCTTATTACTCTCCCTCTCGACAGCTAAAAATCCCGCCAAGGCGGGATTTTTGAGATTTAACTAAGCTTGGATTTATTATTTCAAAGCGTTTATAATCTGGTCGTATGGAATCGCGCCAGGGAATGCCTGATCGCCGATAATCAAGAATGGCGTTCCGCCAATCTGGAAACGCTCCGCCAATTCGCGAACCTGCGCCATTTCACGGGCAACAACCGGGCCGTTCATATCAGCTTCCAACTTCTTGACATCCAAACCGGCTTTTTCAGCCAATTTCAAGACGTTCTTTTTGATTATTTCGCCAGCTTTGTTTTGATCTTTGATTTCATCCTGTTTGTAATAACCCTCAAACAATAGCTTGTCCAATGCGGCCGCCTTGTCATTGCCTTGCAATTTTGCGGCAATAGACGCACGGGCCGGGGCATCCGACAGCGGGCCATGTATAGAGAAGTTCTTCAGCACAACGCGAACATCATCGCGATCAGCCAAAACTCGCATCAATTCGCCATGCACGCGGCTGCAATATCCGCAAGAATACGCGCTGAACAAAAAGATTGTCTTTTTGGCGTCCACGTTGCCCAACACAGGGGCGTCCGCAATCATTTTGTCTATATTCGAGCGAACATATTTTTTGATGCCTTTGCCAGCATCAGCCTGCTGTCTCGCCTGCATATTAGACGCCATTTCCTGCAAGATAGCCGGATTGACGGATGTCAGATAATACGGCGTCCACAAGCGGCATACGCTGCCCGCGATCAAAATAACCGCAAGCACCTTGATGGAATGAATTCCTATTTTTATTCCGGATTCCTGGGTTTTTCCGACCTTCTGTTTGAACAGCAAACCGCCGAACAAGTAGAGAGCGACGCCCAATACCAGAATCAGTATCGTCCAAGTCATAGTTTTCTCCTTTTCTGTTGAACGTATGGAATAATAGCAAATTCAGAAAAAAGAGCAAGGAAAAATATTAGGCTCAACTGACAAAAATGTATCTTTATATTTGTCTGATTTCTACGCAGGGGCGGCGTTTCGCCGCCCAAGGGCGCGGGAACCGCGCCCCTGCAGCTCTGCAACAGATACATTTTTGTCAGTTGAGCCAAATATCACCCCCCAGCAATTTGCGCGCCAAAGGCAATGTTCCGCCCTGCTGTTCAAAAATCCGGCCCAGGAATTTCCGCATAACCTCCGGCGTCAGTGGCAATTTGAATAACTTGTCCTGATAAGGCCGGGCGCATTCATCGCAAACCGCGCGCCCCGTGCGCGGCGACAGGTAATTCAAACCGGCGGTACTGCCGCAATTTGAACAGCTGCTTAGATTCAACGCATACCCCAATTCCCGCAGCAAATCTTTTTCCCAAGAAATGTAAACATCCAAATAACCCGCGTCAATTATACGCCGCGCCGCGTTTTCGCACTGCGACCCGCCCCCCGGGGGCGGGCGATATGCAAGTTCCAGCAATAATTTTTCCGTACAGTCATACAAAGATTCGTATTTTTCACGTTCCGGCAGCAGGCCCGCGATCAATGCAAACGCGGAATTCATGCATCCCAATAATTTCGGATTCGGCATCAGGGCGGCCGACAGGTTTCTTGCGGCTTCCCAGTGAAATGCCCCCAAATGGGAATCCAGTCTGGCGTTCCAGGAAACCTCGCCCGCCTGTCCGACCAGCGGGCGATTCCTCTTCGCGACCTGGGCCCCTTTCAGCATGCCGGCCAGAACCCCGTGGTCGCGGGTGAAAACATGCGCGATACAGTCGCGTTCTTCGAACGGGCGCAAAGCTATCAAGATGCCGACAGATTCCAGCTTCATTTATACGGATTATAAAAATATAAGCGCAAAATGTTAAGCAATAAAAAAATTACCTTAGATAAAAAATGAACCCCGCAGACACAAAGGCTTTGCGGGGTTATTTTCATATTCTATTGCTTCACGAACCTGAGTTGTTTGATGCCCGCCTTCGCCGTGAATTGTTTTTTGACTGCCATAAATCTTTTTATTTTTGTATTCCATAACAAAATCAGCAGATTTTGTAAGTCCGTATTCTGCTTTTGCCCCAATAACAATATCCCCGTTATCCATTCTGAATCTGATATTTAATTTTCCACCGGCGGGTAGTTGTTGCGCACCAATTTTCTTGATGACTTCCGCTTCGTCAAGATTTTGCTTCATCGCGTCCTTTGCCATTCTTGCGCACAATTTTTCATTGGCAAGGCAATCGGCAACAACTTGTTCCCGCGTCCATTTTTTACTGGGATAACGAGAAATAAAATTCATAATCCGGGTTTCATCAAGCTTATCCAATTTTCCAGATTTCAGCCGCGCACGGAATTCTTTCAATGTTTTTTCATATATTGTTTCTGTCACACGGCGCCACTTTGAAATAATGCTGGTTGTTGCTTGCCGCCACCAAGTCTGTCAAAATAAAGATAGTTGATAAAATTATAGGCAAAATTAAACGATATGCGTTTTCTATCTTTATCCCTATAATTAGTCATAAACAGAGAATGATACCTTGTTCGCTTATCTTCCAATTCATAGTTAAATAATTCTATCAGTCGCTCTTGCTCAGAAATTCCTATATTGTCTGGGAACACAAGATTTATTTGATTGCGCGAAGTTTTTATGCTCACAAGGCCATCGCAATTATACTTTCTAACATCGTCAAGGCATATTTTCCCGCCGTCTGCCCCTGTATCTATCGCTTTCAGAATAATTATATTATTTTTAATTTTAGAGTATGTTTTTTTATCCACTTTTATTTTTCGGCGCGTATCCAAATGATTATAAGCGACATCAATAAGTATATCCCCGCTTTGTAAATTATCTTCTTCAAGCCGTGCTATTCCAAGCGGATTTTTATACCTGTTTACACTTGCCAAAAATTCGCCGCCAATCTGCCAATTATATTTTTCATATAGTTTTATCTGCGTCAAAGTTTTTTGCGGATATATCATCATATCCGTTGTCATTTCTCGCGACAGATTCGTTTTTTTGCGATAATAAAACGCCATAACATTATATGTAGTATCATTAAAAACCTGTTCTGTAAAATAATTTGCTTTTATAATCTCAAACTTTGCCAAAAATATTTCACGAATATATTTTGCATTTTCTGATGATAAGAAATTTATTGGAACAATAGCAATTCCTTCCTCGCTATCCATAACTTTTTCAAGAGAAAGTTGATATAAGTCCGTATGTTTGCTGTGCGCCAGAATAGAATTATCGTCAAGTTTATTTTGATATAAATACGGAGGATTTGTCAAAACAAACTCATATTTCTGCGGATTGCATAAACTATCATTACGAAAAATGTTTTTATTATCCGTCAAATCCGAATCTATATCAAAACCTTTGATGGACTTTGCGTTATTGCGTTTTGCCCAATTTAATAAATCTCCGCCGCCAGCAAAAGGGTCTGTTACGTTCTTGTTTGCAACAAATTGTTCCAGACCGCTCAGAATATAATCGGTGTTGGTGGTAAAAAATTGACCAAATTGCTGCTTACTGCACATTTCTTCCCTTTCAATGAAAATAGTACAAAATATCCAAAATAAAAATCCAGCAAAATTACGCACGGACACGCAGGAAAAATTTGGCAAAATTTACTATGTCCGTTTTGTGTCCAAAGTTCTATGGCTGCCATATGTCATTTTATGGCGCCCAATGATACCCGAATGGCTGCAAAAATGAACAAAATCTGCATTATGGTAAATCGCGCCCGCCCCTACGACAAATTCCGTTTTCGACCCGCAATTCCCTGAAAAGGCCAGGTAATAAAAAATTACCTTGGCAATCAACTAAAACCCGATGCAATTATACAGGCGGGAAACCCGCCTGTATTGTTTAGTTTTCATCACTGATTGTTCACGCCTCTTCGGCTTTTTCCGCCAAAACCTCTGGGGATTCGGTAGCCAATTCAATGACTTCATCCATAGCTTTTTGAGCCGCCACATTTTCTTCGGCAGCTTCGGCTTCTTCGACTTTCTTTGTTCCAAAGGTCAAAACCTTGCCGGCAACCAACGCGTCGATTTCGTCCTGCGTCTGCGCGACATAGACTTTGACCGGCACAATAACATCCGCATGCAATGCGATCTTGGTGTCGAAAGCGCCGACAGATTTAATCGGAGTTCCCAGCATAACCTGGGCCGATTCGATCGAAACGCCCGCAATTTCGCCCAGCATTCGCGCAATATCGCGGCTTGAGACGGAACCGTACAGCTGGCCCGTGTCGCCGGCCTGGCGAATCATATGCAGCTTTGCCTTTGAAACGGCGTCGACCTTGCTTTCTGCCGACTTGCGCGCCGCATCTTGCCTGGCCTGCAATTCCGTCTTTTTGGATTCAAATAAAGCAACGTTTTCTTTGGAGAAACGCAAAGCCTTGCTGTTCGGCAGCAAATAGTTGCGCGCATAGCCGGTTTTTACCCCCACTATATCGCCAATATTGCCAAGCTTGTTAATTTTTTCTGTCAGAATTATTTTCATTTTATCTGTCCTTTGTATTCCCCGCCAGCGGGGAGGGTTAAAGTTAGGGTTTCATTTACCCAAATTTTCATAAGTTATTCCGCGCCCCCCCGCGAGGGGGGAATTTTTATCCCAGATTGTTGCGCACGAACGGCATCAGCCCCAAATGACGCGCGCGTTTGATGGCCCGCGCAAGGGCGCGCTGATCTTTCTGCGAAACGCCGGAAATGCGCGACGGCACTATCTTGCCGCGTTCCGTGACATAGTGCCCCAGCAACTTGATATCCTTATAGTCTATTACTTTGTCCTTTAACGGGTTTGCTTTTTTACGATAAATCGCCGCACGAACTGCCATTATTCAACCTCTTCGCTATTTTTTTTCATCATGATGGACGGGGCTTTCGCCAACTCTTCCACGGATACGTTCAAGAAACGTATAACGTCTTCGTCAATGCGCATGCGGCGTTCATATTCCGCGACCTGCGCGCCCGGCAGTTCCATATTGAACATAACATAATGAGCCTTGCGGTTTTTGCGGATTATATAAGCCAAGTTCTTTAATCCCCAAAATTCCGCGGATTTTACAGAACCGCCCAATTCTTTGACAATATTTTCGAATTTCATCGCTTTTTCTTTGACCTGCGATTCGGTCAGATCTTGGCGGAAAACCAAGACGCTTTCATAATAAGCCATTTTATTTCCTTTGGGTTAATCAGCCGACAGCACCATGCCATCAGCAGGAACAAGGCGTATTATGAAGATTTTTTTAACAAAATCAAGCAAATAATCGGCAATTGTACTCAAAATAAAACTTATCCGCCAATAATGCCATGCAAACGGTCGGACCTTCTTATTTGTTCCCGCAATTTTGTCGATGATATGTGTTTCGTATAAGGCAGATATTCTATTCTGCATCCGATAGCCGCAATTTCCTTTGCCTGCGACGCAAAATG
>JAIRLB010000071.1 GCA_031259745.1 Rickettsiales bacterium
AAGCACGTAAACCGTCCGAAAATTCAACAGCAACAATCTGATGTCCATTTATTATATTCCGTTTTTCGTGATTTTTATCTGATTTTTTTGCTTTTTCCCAGTCGTCAGAATTTGCAGTCGCGACAATAAAACTGTCCAGCCCATTGTCTTTCAGCAATTTTACAAAAACACCCGCAACCCCGCTGCATCCACCGACAGCTCTGGGTATTTTATTTTGAATAATATCTTCTGCGGATAATGAAAATATATAATCATTCCAGTTTTCTTTTTTAATTTTGTGTTCTTCAAGCCAATCATTCCTGGTTATCCTGGCTTTGGGAAAACTAGAAAACAGAGAGTTGATATGTTTCAATACTTGTTCAATTTTCAAAATTTTTTCTTCATCTGTCATACCGCAATTATACCTTGTTTTCATAATTTTTACAAATGGTTTTTGACTAGTTTAGAGGGGTAATTTTTTAAATTCCTTTAGGTTCTTGACTCGTCGAAAAGGCCACTGTATAGATTGGCGGATATAATGGGCAAAAAATGGGCTTTCAAACCCTATACTGCAGTCACAACGACGCACAAAGCCCGCGGGTGCGCGGGCGATAAATAAAAAATGCCACGAAATCGTGGCATTTTATTTATTCTGGTCGGAGTGGCGGGGTTCGAACCCACGACCTCTGCGTCCCGAACGCAGCACTCTACCAGGCTGAGCTACACTCCGAATTTGGCGGAATTATGCAACAGGCGTTTAAAAAAATCAAGCTCTTTCGTGCAGATGCCGGCGCGTTTATTTCAATTCATAAACACAAATATTATAACCAACCTCGGATACTATATCGGATACATTGCTGATATTTTGATTGGCATTCCAAGAACCACCCGGAATTTTATGGGTATAACTTTGAAAAACATCATTATTAACATCCACAAAATTATCAAACACACTACTGGCATGCATGCTTTTGTATCCCACTTTACGATCAAATACCATCATATTGACACTTGAAACTGAATTATTACCTCCATCCAAGCTGTCCGCAGTCCCATAACCAATATATCTCGTGATAAACAAATACGTGCCCGGTCCGATTGTCCCAGTCGCGCATCCAAAAGCACTATCATTTACGTGACTTATATTCACAGTTGCTCCTTCGTGTCTATTGCAACAAGACAATCTCCGCCATTGCGATATATTTGTGGCGGGAACAAAATTGTTAATCTCGTCCATTGTTAATATTTTATCGACAGAGCTGGCTGCCGCCGCCGGCAACGCCGCATCCAGCGTATGATTAACGCCGTTGCACGCAATCGCCCCGCCAGCGCATGCCTTTCGATTATTTCCGCCGGTGCAATAATAGCCTATGCCGCAATCAACGCAGGGCGATACCCCATTTGCGGAATATGTTCCGCCCGCGCAGTATTCACTCAATACATACCGCCGGCTGTCATATGATAAATTAAGTCCCGACTGCCCAGACGTTTCACCCAAAGCGCCATAATATACTTTGCCACCCATAGATAGATTCAGCGATGGATTCGTCTTCCTTTCCTCGGTCAATATAGTGCTGTAACTGCCATAATGCAAAATAGCAGCGTTTGCATAATTACACAAAAACAAATACGAAGCAAAATAGAAAAACACAATATAACGAATTGACACAATATACCCCCGTTTATAAAAATAGCAACAGCATCCCGACCGTACAGTCGGGACATTTATAAGTTGTGGCTTGCTGGTGACGAAACCCTATCACACAAACAAATATCTTTTTAATTCTACATATTTCCGATTTAAAAGTAAAATGAAAATGACCTTGTCGGGCCAGATTTTATTTTCACTTCACTATATTGTCCGCATATGGCATAGTTGGCTGCATGTCTAAAAAATAAGGAATGAAAATGTTTGCTCTTAAATTTCTGAAAAAAGATAAGTTTGACGATTATGACGATTATATGAAAAACGCGGCGCCAATCGTGCCGGCCAGATTTAACTTCGCATACGATGTTGTTGACGCGATGGCGGCTGAAACTCCGGACCGGGTCGCACTGCTCTGGACCGATGACACGGGATCCAAACGCTCTTTTACTTTCCAAGACCTGTCCGAGATGTCAAATGCCGCCGCCAATTTTCTGATCAGCCGCGGCGTCGGCCGCGGCGATGCTGTTCTGCTGTTCCTGCGCCGCCGCTGGGAATACTGGATTCTGATGATTGCGCTCCATAAAATCGGCGCGGTGCCGATCCCGTCCACCAATCAGTTAAAAGCTCATGACATCAAATACCGCATAGGCATGGCGGACGTCAAACATATCGTCGCTTTTGACGACGGCCATATTATCGGCGAAGTCCAAGAATCCATCGCAGGCGGCGACATCCGGCTTATATTGAATACCCAGGCTGCCGCCGCCATAGAATCGTTCCCAAAGACAATGGACAGGATTCACACTGAAAATACGGACACCATGGTCTTGTATTTCACCAGCGGAACCACGGATATGCCCAAAATGGTCGCCCATGACTTTACGTATCCGCTGGGCCATATCAACACGGCGCTGTTCTGGCAGGGGCTGACGGATGGAGATCTGCACTTTACCTTGTCTGAATCGGGCTGGGCGAAATGCTCGTGGGGCAAAATGTACGGACAATGGATGACGGGCGCGACAGTGTTCGTTTATGACTTTGGCGGAAAGTTCCCGGCCGATGAATTGCTGCGGGTTATTTCCGAAAACCGAATCACATCATTCTGCGCGCCGCCGACCGTTTATAAAATGCTTATCCGCGAAGACATGACGAAGTACGATCTTTCTTCCATCAAAAAAGCCGATATTGCCGGCGAAGCGCTGAATCCGGAAGTTTTCGAACAGTTTTTGAAATTGACCGGCGTAAAGCTGCGCGAAGGATTCGGCCAGACGGAAACCGCCGTAATGCTGTTCAACAACGAATGGATCGAACCCAAACCGGGCAGCATGGGAATGCCGGCCGCCGGCTGGGATGTGCGGCTGCTGGACGAAAGGGGCCGCCCGGCCGCAGATGGCGAAGTGGGCGAAATTTGCGTCAGCTTAAAAAACGGCCGCCCTGTCGGGTTGTTCCAGGGCTATTACAAAAATGAAAAACAAAATTCGAAAAGCTTTCGCGACGGATACTATCACACGGGCGATGTGGCTTACCGCGATGCCGAAGGATATTTTTGGTTTGTCGGCCGCAACGACGACCTGATTAAAAGTTCCGGATACCGAATCAGCCCGTTCGAAGTAGAAAGCGTCTTGCTGGAACATCCGTCCGTGCGCGAAGTCGCGGTTACCGGGGTCCCGGATGACATCCGCGGCATGGCTGTCAAGGCGACTATCGTATTGAACAAATATTTCCACGGAACAGACGCGCTGGTCTACCAGCTGCAGGATTATGTAAAGAATCGCACCGCTCCGTACAAATATCCGCGCGTCATCGAATTTGTAGAAACGTTGCCGATGACAATCAGCGGAAAAATAAAGCGCGCCCTGATTCGCGCGCTGGATAATGACAAGATGAAAAAAAACGCATAGAAATAACCAATCTTCCGGCCGTTTTGCGATATCCACGTCCCGCGCGACGTACGGGCTATCGCCAGAGAGCTCAAAATTACCCGTCACGTCCGACATAGAGCAGTTATACTCAGAAAGGCTATCATAATATATCATGCATGATGTAATATCTTCAACGCCAGATGAAGCAACCATGCAATTCTTGTATTTTACATATCAGACGCCAAAAAGCCAATCGGGATTGAAAGCATAAGAAAGAAGTTGCAAATAATTTCTTTTATTTTCATAATTCCAGTTATGAGCGAATTGACTGATAATCTGTCCATTGTTGAAAACGAATCGCAAAATCCAAAATTGCAAATCGGCCGTCATTCCTATTTTGCAAACAATTCGGTGACGTGGTACCACCCGGATACGACCATAGGAAATTTCACCAGCATCGGTACAAATGTTTTTCTGGGCGCCGGCCAGCACCCCACGACATGGCTTAGCACGCACCCGTTTCAATATAAATTCAAAGAATACAAGGACGCCTATTTGCCCGTCAAAATCGGGAACGATGTCTGGATCGGCACGAACGCTATTATCCAGGATGGCATTACCGTGGGCGACGGCGCCATAATCGGCAGCGGCGCGGTTGTCACAAAAGACGTTCCCCCATACGCGATTGTCGGTGGCGTTCCCGCAAAAATCATCAGATATAGATTTTCCAAAAGATTTATTAAAAAACTATTGCAATTGCAGTGGTGGAATCTGCCGGACGAGGTTATAAACAAACTGCCGTTCGACAATATCAAAGAATGTGTACGGCGGCTTGAAACCATTCAAAGGCTGCAATCGAAGATTTAAAATATAGCAAAAACCATGCTATGCTTACATAATAAAACCGCCCTGTTTCCAAGGCGGTTCTTACTTATAAAGCCAAAAATGGTTTTATTTAGAACGCATAGCGCGCGCCCAATGTGACAGACAAAGCATTCGTGTCTACATCCAATTTAAGCGTGTCATTCCAAGCAGCGACTTTTTCTTCGCCGGACAGGCTCTTAATCGTATATTTCACGCCCAAGTCCAGCGACAGGTTTTGGTTAATCGCATAAGCCGCGCCAGCCGAAAAACCATACGCCAAGCCATCCAGCGACGTTTCATCAAATGGCAAGCCGGTCGGCAGGCCTGATGTCGCAAAATCATATCCGATACCAAGTCCAACATACGGGGTTATGTCGGAACCGGTCTTAAAATCTGCATAAGCATTCGCCATAATCAGATGCTCGCTGACTTTTATATCTTCTGATGAATCTTCATCCGCGTATTTTGTATTCGCATAAGAATATTCCAATTCGCCGCGCACTGCGACAATCTTGCTTACATCAAAGCTTGCGCCGCCGGCAACAGAACCCGTAAATCCTGTGAAACCTTTGCTACCTTTTGAAGATTGCACGCCACCAATCGTTGTCTCGGAAGTATATTCCGGATCAAGGTTGCTGATATACCCCAATTTCAATGACGCATATGGCGTCGCAGCGTTCGCCGCCCCAACTGCAAGCACGGCGGTTAAAGATGTTAGAACCAGTTTTTTCATATTTTTTCTCCTTTTGAAGATTGTATATAATCCATATGCGAATATCGCATATAAATTTACAGTAATTTTAATATATACATAAAAATATGCAAGAAAAATTTAGGTTTTACAAAAATAATTTTTGTCATCTTTATAAAAGACAATATTTTCACAGACACATTTTTTGTTTGGCAAAAAGTGCCAATGAATTACTTGACTTGCACAGGAGTAACAAAGGGGACGCGGGAAACCGCATCCTTAGGATTTTCGGTCTTAATGGTTCACGACTTTCGGTTTATGAAAATTATAAAATCTTATCCCTTATGCTTCGAGTTTTTTTATAACCAAACTTGCGTTCGTACCGCCAAAACCGAACGAATTGTTAACCGCAACCCTGACTTCTTTTTTTTGCGCCTTGTTCGGAACCAGGTTAAAACCACCGACTTCGTCAATCGGGTCGTTCAGATTGATTGTCGGCGGAACAATTCCGTCGCGAATCGCCAATACGCAAAAGATAGCCTCTATCGCGCCGGCCGCGCCCAGCATATGACCTGTCATGGATTTTGTAGACGACATGCATATATTTTTATTGCTTTCAAACAAAGTCTTGACGGCCGCCAGCTCTGCAATATCGCCCAAACCGGTGGATGTGCCATGAGCGTTGATATAATCCACATCGCCCGGCGCCAGCCCCGCATCATTCAGCGCGGCCTTCATTGCCCGCAATCCGCCTTCGCCGCCGGTCGCCGGGGCCGTGATATGGTACGCGTCGCCGGACATTCCATAGCCTGCGATTTCAGCATAAATCTTTGCGCCGCGGGCTTTGGCATGCTCGTAATCTTCCAGCACCAGAACGGCAGCGCCCTCGCCCATGACGAATCCGTCGCGGCCCTTATCCCAGGGACGCGATGCCCCCGCCGGATCGTCATTGCGGGTGCTTAACGCCTTCATGGCGGAAAATCCGGCCATGCCGATTTTGCCGACAGCCCCCTCGGCGCCGCCGCAAACCATAATGTCCGCATCGCCGCGCTGAATCAATCTGGCGCCCTCGCCTATGGAGTGCACGCCGGTCGCGCATGCCGTCACTATGGAAATGTTCGGGCCCTGCATGCCATATTTAATTGAAACATATCCGGAAACCATATTGATAATGGCCTTGGTTATAAAGAACGGGCTGATTGCGCGCGGACCGGTTGTGTACAATTCAACGCAATTATCATAAATCGTGTTCAAGCCGCCGATGCCGCTGCCGATGGAAACGCCCAAGCGTTCTTTGTCGCCCGCATAATCGACCAATCCGGCATCTTTGACTGCCTCGTCCGCGGCGACAACGCCATATACGATAACCTTGTCCATTCTGCGCTGTTCGCGCGGATCAACCGCGCTGTCCGGATTGTATTGACCGGGCTCTGTTCCGGCGACCGGAACGCCGGCAATCCGTGTGGCCAAATCAGATGCGTCAAATATGTCAATAGGACGCACGCCAGATTTTCCCGCAACGATATTTTTCCAAGCATATTCCAACCCCGTGCCGACAGGGGAAACAACGCCCATACCTGTAATAACGACTCTTCTCATCATTTTTCCTCTAATAATGGTTCAACAAGGCCGCATGTTTTCATGCAGCAGGAAACTGTATTCTTTTATATATTAAACTTTATTTTTGGTCAAATACAACAAAAATCCGCCCCGACATAATCGCCACAGACGGATTCTATCGTATCATTAAAACACCAGTCCTGATATTAAGCGTCCTGATTTTCTGTCGGAGAGGCTGGTTTTGCATGAGCCTCGATGTATTTCACAGCATCGCCGACCGTTGCCATTTTGCCCGCTTCTTCGTCCGGAATCGTGATTCCGAATTCTTTTTCAACATCCATAATGAATTCCACCACGTCCAGACTGTCCGCGCCCAAATCGTTTACAAATGCGGCATCCATTGTAACCTTAGAGTCTTCAACACCTAATTTGTCTACTACGATTTTTTTTACTTTATCAAAAACTGACATCTTTAATCCTTTGTTTTGGTTAAATTGGTGAGGCCCGTCCAAGGGCGTCAATGCTTAAAACTATCATTTTATGGCATAGGTGTCAAGAAATTATAACAAACGATAACAAATGTTGACAAACCAATGATTGGCGTAAATCGAAAACCGTGATCCGCGGGGGCAAGGTTCCCGCACTTTGTTGTTCCACACCAGCCATTCCGGCATTAGCATCGTTTTTGTAGGGGGGGGCAAAAAATTTTGCCATTAATTTTTCCCTGTTCCTTTTTCGGTTCACGGTTTTCGGCTTTTGCAAATTAGAAATCATGCAATCAGATTATCAATCAAATCATTCATATTCTTTCGCAAGACTTCCCGGTCAGAGTTCCAAAGCAGCTGTCTTATAAAGAATTTGTGCACATCGTCCATTGTCAGATTCGGTATTTTGGCGCTGGCCGCGACGGCCTTCCATGACGACCGCGGATCCGTCAAATGCCGACCCGACCGTCCCGGGAAAACCCACTTGCCATCCTGTGGCAAATTCTGCAGCAGCACAACCGCGGCATCCGACAACGGCCGCCCTTTCCATGTATACTGATTGAAATTCAAATCGCGCCACCGCATGGAAAATATTTTTGATTTTGGCGCAAAGCCGTAAATCAGCATCAGGAAGGCCGCGTGCAGATTCTGGGATTTTTCTTTATTAATCGCCGACAGCAGCCTGCCAAAGCCGGCATGCGTCAGAGGGCGCACGCGCCGCTGTTCCCTTATCTTTGCAATCCCGGCGGCCGGATTGCCGGCAATATAGCCGCCATCACATGCAAAGTTGAAAATGCTGGCCAGCAATTCGTGCATGCGGTTGCGAACAGCCGCGCCGCTTATCCGGCCCAAGGTATCGGCGATATCGCGTTCGCCAATGTCTTGGACATTCTTGTCGAATAATGGGGACAAATGCATTATCATCGAACGAACCAGCTTTGCCTTTGATTCATCGCTGCGGCGCACTTTCTTTATCAAATAAATATCGGCGATTTTGCGAAAGCCCGTTTTTTTGCGGCGCATCTTTGGCTTTTCATTGGCCGTTTTCAAGATTTCCGCGACGCGGCGGCGCGCATCGTTTATTTCTGTTTTCGGATATTTGCCGATGATTATGCGCTTGTCCTTGCCAGATACGCGCTTGCGCACAAAAAAGCTTTTCACGCCGCGGCTAGTTATATACATGCACAATCTTGACTCGGCCGTATCCTGCACGACACCAAAGCCAGAGCTCGGCACCGGCAGATTGTCCAAAATATACGGATTAAAAAGAAAATGATGCGCCATTATATTAAATGAGGAATGAGGAATTAGGAATAAGAAATTATTATTTCCTACCTTCTTCGTCAATACCTTCCCTTGTTTTTTTCGTTATAGAAGATAGCAATTTTCTAAGCTCTTCGCATTCACAATAGATACTTTCATACTCTTTTTTATTTATAAAACCAGATTCTGCCAAAAGTTCCAGCCAATATTTTGTTTCCATGCATTCTTTGAAAGCGATATAAGTCTTTGCCAGAAATTCTTTCTTGCTTATTCCACATTCAGCTTCGGCTAAATTAGCACCTATGCTGGTCCCAGAGCGTAAAACTTGCTTTGATAAAATAAATTCTTTCTTGCTGTCACAAAGATACCCATATAACTTTATGATACGCAAGGCAAACTTTTTACTTTTATCTTTTACCACATTTTCTTTCATATAAAACAACCCTTTCTATTGTACCCGACCGCTTTTTATTTCTCATTCCTAATATCCTTTGCTTATTTGTATGTATCGCAATAATTCGGTCGCCATTGGATTAAAGTGAAAATATTTATTTTTACAATACGTTCTATATTCTGAAACTATCCCTATTGCATATTTCTTATCATCATAATCAACGATGGCGGCTTCACATTGATTCTTTACAAATCCGGCCTGCTTTATAAATGCTTTGATACTTCCGCCGTTGCTTGTCATGAATCCGCATTTTTCCGCAATTGTATTTGCCATCCAGTTTTCTTTTCTATGATGATCCTTATTAAAATCATGCCCTATGCCGGCGGCTTTCCTAGAAAAATCAAACATCGCATTATGCAAGCCCACGCCATATTCTTTCATAAACAAGGCCAAGTCTTTGGCCGTCACACGAATTTTGTCACGATATAGGATCGTTTTGCCTTCGATGAAATCTTTTGAGAGTCTTGCAGAAAAATTATTTTCCTTCAAATAATCATTAATAGATTCCGGGGCGGCAAACCGTAATAAATTATTGGTTGCAAGATTATCGCTGAACGCTATCATGTGTCCCAACAAGGCATAAATTGTCATCATATCTCGCATATTATTGGAAGAATCCTGACAGATTGGATAAAGTTTTTCAGATTTTTCCAATTCGCTTTCTCTTCTGACAACAATATTCATATTTTTGGAAATTTCACCAGAATCTACCTTTTTACATATTACCGCCCCAATGAACAGCTTGAATGCAGACGCCGGGTATAAAAGCATATTATCATTAAAATTAAACTCTTTGCCAGATTGCAAATCTATTATGCATACACCGACTTTCGTATTGCGATTTGGCTTAAATCTGTTGATTATTTTTTCCATGTTCGATTATCCTATACCTTCAACGCATTGATGAACGCGCTTTGCGGGATTTCTACATTGCCGAATGTGCGCATGCGCTTTTTGCCTTCTTTCTGCTTTTCCAGCAGTTTGCGCTTGCGCGTTATGTCGCCGCCATAGCACTTCGCGGTGACGTCCTTGCGGAACGCGGCAATCGTTTCGCGCGCGATGATTTTGCCGCCAATCGCCGCCTGCAATGGTATCTTGAACTGATGGCGCGGAATCAGATCCTTTAATCTCTCCACAATCTGGCGGCCGCGCTTTTCGGCAAAGCCGCGATGGCACAGGAATGACAGCGGCTCTACATTTTCCTCGTTCACAAGAATGGAAACCTTGACCAAATCTGACGCTTGGTATCCCTGCATGACATAATCAAAAGACGCGTACCCGCTGGACAGGGATTTCACGCGGTCATAAAAATCAAACACGATTTCCGACAAAGGCAGCTGGTAAACCAGCACCGCGCGATTGCCGATATATGAAATATTTTCCTGGACGCCGCGGCGTTCGCTGCACAGCGCCATGATTCCGCCCATATATTTTTCAGGCAGCATTATGGTTGCGCGAACCCAGGGCTCTTCAATCATGGAAATCAACGCCGGATCCGGCATATCGGCCGGGTTTTCCAAATCGGCCGCTTCGCCGCTGCGCAGATGCAATTTATACAGCACGCTGGGGATTGTGCTGATAAGCGACAATCCGAATTCGCGCGACAGGCGCTCGCTGATAATCTCCATATGCAGCAACCCCAGAAATCCGCAGCGCAGGCCAAATCCCAGCGCCGACGACTTTTCGGTGGCGAATACGAACGACGCATCATTTAACGCCAGTTTTTCCGCGCCGTCGCGCAGATCCGGGTAATCGTCGGCCTCTATCGGAAAGAACGACGAGAACACAACCGGAACAGACGGCTTGAACCCGGGCAGCGTTTCGACCGTCGCGCGCGCATCTGTGATTGTATCGCCCACCTTGCAGTCGCGAATCGTCTTCATCCCGGTGATGATAAAGCCTATCTCGCCGGTTTCCAGCCCGTCGGTATTTACCATCTTCGGCGTAAAGTAGCCGATTTTATCGACAATATATTCCGCGCCGGCCGCAATAAACTTAATCTTTTGGCCGCGTTTCAGATTACCGTCAAAGACGCGCACCAGAATGACAACGCCCAAATACGAATCGTACCAAGAATCCACCAGCAGCGCGCGGGTCGGCGCGGACGGATCGCCATGCGGCGGCGGCAGCTTGCCTATAATCTCTTCCAATAATTCAGCAACCCCTTCGCCGGTTTTTCCGGAAACGCACAAGGCATCGGACGCATCCAAGCCGATAATATCGGATATTTGTTCGCGCGCGCCATTGACATCGCTGGTCGGCAAATCAATCTTGTTCAAGACCGGCAGCATTTCCAAATCATTGTCCAATGCCAGATAAGCGTTCGCCAGCGTCTGCGCCTGGACCCCCTGGGTGGCGTCGACCAAGACCAGCGCGCCCTCGCACGCGGCCAGGCTGCGCGACACCTCGTATGTAAAGTCCACATGGCCGGGGGTGTCCATCAAATTCAGCTGATACGTTTCGCCGCTTTTTGCCGTATACGTCAGACGAACGGTCTGCGCCTTGATGGTAATTCCGCGCTCGCGCTCTATATCCATGGAATCCAGGATCTGGGCCTTCATTTCGCGCGATTCCAAACCGCCCGTATATTCGATCAAGCGGTCGGACAGCGTGGACTTTCCATGGTCGATATGCGCGACGATGGCAAAATTTCTGATATTTTTCTGATTCATGACGCGGCAATAATAACCCAGTATTATCCAAGTTTCAACTGTCTTTTTTTATTTCTGCGAGAAATATTACCGTCGCAAACGCCTGCCCAGCAGATAGTTCCACCCGATCGTTTTAAACCCGCAGTTTTTATAGAACCTTAACACATGTCTGTCCGGCAAAGACCGTAAAAACAAAAGATCGACCCCATGGTCTTTTTCATAATCGGCGTATGCCTTCAGCAGCCCGCCCCCTATGCCCATGCGCCAAAAATCTGCATCCACGTACAGCCAATCTATCTTTGATGTTATTAAATTCGGATATTCATCTGCTATATAACAAGGCAGCTTTTCGCGGCGTCCCTTGATAAAACCCGAAAGTTTGTTGTTAATCGAATGCGCTAACATCAGCTCGTGATTGTCATTTATATCTATTTTTATCTGATTGAAAATGTATTCGGCATTGCCGCCGGCCATATCTGCGATACGGCTGCAGTCTTTGAGAAGACGGCCCGAGATATGATAAATTTGTTCTATTTTGCCGTCAAGCATTTTTGTGTATATTTGTTTTTTTCATTTTTCAGCCGTTTTCGCGCCAATCCGTTTTATCAGCAAATTCTTTCTGCCGACATGTTCGAATCCATGTTTTTTATAGAAACAAACGGCTTGCCAGGTGCGCGCGGTTTCCACATGAATTTCGGACACATTTCTGTTGATCGCGTAATCTACGCACGCATTCAGCAAAGCGCCGCCGATGCCCTGGCCCTGGAATTTTTCATCAACGCCCAGAAAATTTATTTTCATTACCTGCCGACTTTCAAAGAAACCCGAAATAGAGCCCTTGCGTTCATTCTTGCGGGCAAAAGCGTATATTATGACCCAGCTCGGCAGATTTTTATGGGCGTCATTAATCTCTTGCACCAGGAGATCATTTTTCTTATTAAATCCTTTGAACAAGCGAATCTTTTTCATAATCAAACACCTCTTGCTTATGTTTTAAAAGGCTCAATTGACAAGAATGCATCTTTATATTTGTTGTATTTTCCCGCAGGGGCGGCGTTCCGCCGCCCAAGGGCGCGGGAACCGCGCCCCTGCAAGTCTGCAATAAATACATTTTTGTCAATTGAGCTTTTTAATATGTAAAGCATAGCAGGATTTTGTTTTTTGTCAATATTTAATTAATTCAGCTTTGCCAGCAATTCGTCGATACGCGCGGCCTTTTCCAAGGTGTCGTCATAAGCAAATCGAATATCGGGCACATATTTTTGATCAATTCTTTGCGCCAATTCAAAGCGCACCATTTTTGTAATTTCCACCAAGCGTTTCCGCACCAGATTTTTGTCATCATGTCTGGTATAATAGAATAATTTCACATAGCGCAGTCCGCCGTGCGACTGGGCCCCCACCAGGGAAACCCCTGATATAATCGGGTCTTCGCGGAAATTGTCGCGCAAAATTTCAGCCGCCAATATCCGGACTTTGCTGGCAATTTTTTCTTTGCGGTTAGAATTCATTTCTTTTTTTATCATATTGTGATTGTAAAACAGCAAACATTAAATTACAATCAATAAAATTTTTCGAATAAAACATGGCGACAAAAAATTTAAAATTTGCGGAATTTATTCTAAGGCGCTCGGGCCATCCGGCCTTTTCGTGGATAGTGTTTTTTCTGACCGTATGCGAATCGGTGTTTCTGTTCATCCCGCCGGAAGTATTCATGACCCCGCCGATTATTGCTAACCGGCGGCGCGCGATTCCGGTCACCATCGCCGCGGCGATGGGGTCTTTGATTGGCGGGATAATCGCCTATACGATTGGATTGTGGCTGTTTGAATCCGTGGGCGTCTGGCTGATCGAAACATTTTCAAGCATGGACAGGTTCGCCGTCGCCCAGGCCATGTTTGCCAAGCACGGCCTGTTTATCATATTCCTGGCGGCCTTTACCCCGGTTCCGTACAAACTGTTGGCGATTTGCGCCGGATTTTTGCAATTCAATCCGCTTTTATTCATCGGCATATCCGCGATTTTCAGAACATTGCGCTTTGCGATTGTCGGATTTCTGCTGTGGCGCTTCCAAGAACAGGCCAATATGATTGTTAAAAAATACTTTTGGCCATTGACCTTGGGCGCTATTGTCGCGGCGGGTCTGGGCATCGGGCTGATGTGTTTGTTATAACGCCTTGGATTTTTGCTTTTAGTCCCCCACGATATCAACCACGGAAAAACACCACTTTTCCGCCACATCATTCCACAAAGTGCGGATGTTTTTATCTTCAAAGAGTTTTATACCGGCGGATTGCGTCATTATTACGCCCTTTTCTATAAAAGAATACATAAATTGACATATATCCTACAATCTTCTTTTTTATAATTGCATATTTTGCCCAAAAATTTTAATATTCGGTCAAAAGACGAACAAAGGGAAGCAAATGACAAATCCTGTTTCGCGCACCTACATAATAAACAAACTGATATCCGACAATATGCTGAATTCCTATTTGGAAATCGGGGTATCCAATCCGCACAGAAATTTTTTGTCCGTTCGCTGCGCGCGCAAGACCTCGGTTGATCCGTGCATCGAATGCGAATTTTTTTCCCAAGAGGCTATCGAGCAATTCAAGCCTTTTATCAATCATCAGGTTACATCGGATGAATTTTTTGCACGGAATACCGAAAGCTTTGATATTGTCTTTATCGATGCGGATCATTCTTATGAAAATTCGCTGCGTGATTTGAACAACGCGTTGAA
The DNA here is from genome assembly GCA_031259745.1 of Rickettsiales bacterium. GTDB lineage: Bacteria > Pseudomonadota > Alphaproteobacteria > Rs-D84 > Rs-D84 > JAIRLB01. The sequence continues at coordinate 14,204 of JAIRLB010000071.1, forward strand.
AACAATTCCCACGGGCGGGTTTGTTGTTTTGCATGACGCTATGCCTTTTGATTTCGACTGCACCCAGTGGTCTAACTTTGAAAAAGGGCTTTGTTATAACGGCGAGGTCTGGAAGACAATCGTGTCCGCCATTCGCGCCGGCGGGTCTTCTTTGCTGATCGGGACATTTCCGTATGATTGCGGCGTGGCGGTGGTCAAGAAGCTGTCGGGCAATGTTCCTGAGATAAAAGCCCTTGATCTGGATTTTTATAAAGACTATTCAATCCGCGCATTAAATCCGATTTTTGATTTCGCAATATTCCGCAACAAGAAAGTTTCTTACTTT
>JAIRLB010000038.1 GCA_031259745.1 Rickettsiales bacterium
TGCATTAATTGCCAAAACACCGGTTACAGTGACTTTGCAACTGGATATCAAAGCGCAATTAGTAAATCATGCAATATCGAAACGCTGGCATGCACTTCTACCACCGTATACCGCTGCGCATCCGGGTATTATGGCAGTTCTACAACAGGAACTAGCGGATGCACGCAATGCCCGACCGGCGGCACCAGCGATGCGGGCGCAACGGATGCAACCGACTGTTATGCCTCGCCACGCAACGGCACCGATACAACCGGAAGCTGGGAGTACACATCAACTTGTTATTATTCTACAACTTGACATTAATGCAATGCCAAAGATTTCATTGCTTCTTATAAATTACAACAAGGAAAAGTATTTGCGCGATGCTTTGGAATCGGTGCGGCGGCAGACTTTCCGCGATTGGGAGTGCATAATCGTAGACGACGGCAGCACGGATGATTCCATAAAGATTATAAAAAAATATTGCAGGCATGACGCCAGATTCCGGCTGATTTCCCAAGAAAACGCCGGATGCCAATCCGCACGAAACACTGCCATGAACGAAGCAACCGCGGAATATGTAATGTTCCTTGATTCCGACGACTGCATGACGGAAGACGCCATGAGTTCATTGATGGCTGCGCGCGAAATATATTCGGCCGATATTACATACGGAACATGCCGCTATGCCCCGGACGAATACAAATATACCGGCATTCATGCCAAATGTCTTCCGGCGGAGCCAAAATTATGTTTTTTTGGCCGACGGCCGGATTTTTACAAGCTGCTCGATATCGACATGCGAAAATTCAGATTTTGCTGGTGCTGGCTTTGTTTGTTTCCGCGCCGATTGCTGTCGGGCCTGGCATGGAATTCTGAAATACATCAAAACAGCGATGCCGCGTTCATGACAGATGTCTTGGCGCGCGCGGATACGGTCGCGGTCGTGGATTCGATAATCGTGATGCACAGGGATTCGCCATCTTCAATATCGCGCGAATCTTTTAATGAAAAGTCCGTGCAATGGTGCCCCAGATTGTTGAGACATATCAGGAATCCGCTTCATAAAATAGGCGGGAAATTTGAAACATGCCTTCACAGGCAGATAATGGGCATGCTTTTTCACAATAATTTGCTTTTGCCCCTGATGACCGGCAGATATATGCGGGAATCGTGCAGGTACATGCAAGAATCAGAATTACGGATAAATCACCTGCGGCTGTGGAAGAGAATTCTGATATGGCTGTTCATCCGTGCCTTTTAGAACAGATGGATGCCTTTAAAAAATAACAACTTGGCTCTTGCGCCGCTTTTTATTTTTTATTAGCATGCGCACATAATATACGCAAAGGGGATATTATGAGCCTGAAATTACGCGCATGGTTGCTGTTTTTAATTTTTCTAAACGGTTATGTCAGTTTGTCTTTGGAATTGATTGTCATCAGACAGCTGGCATTTTACGTCGGTAGTTCCGCCATCGTAACCAGCATCATCATCGGAACATTTCTGGGATTTATGTCGCTGGGGTATTTCAAGGGCGCATCAAACAAAATCCCAAAATCAAATATCAAGGATATTTTGTTCGCCAGCTTTTTGACCATCGCCCTGATGACTGTTCTGGCTGGCAGCTTTGCATTGATATCGTCCTACTTTGGAATCATGTACAGCTACGGCATTTATTCCATCATCCCGCAGACGTTTATTTATTCCCTGATATTCCTGTCCGCGGCGCCGCTCTTGTTCGGATTCAACACCGCCCTGCTGTCCCGATACCTGCATAAGTACAACAGCAATTACACGGGCAATATCATGGCATGGGATACTATCGGCTCGGTGTTGGGGTCATTGGCAACCACATTGATATTGATGCCGTTTATCGGCGTTAATTACGCAATCATAATCGTAACCGCCCTGTCCCTGGCGGCGGCTTACATTGCCAAGCCGAAACCAAAGCTGCTGGTTTTGTCCGCCATTATTATGATTCCGGCATTTTGGATCAACAGCGGCAGCTTTTTGCAAAAAGAGCACGGCATTATCGTAAATAATGCGAATTCAACAATCTCGGTCGACGATTTCCCAAATGAAAAAGTTTTGTTTATGAACGGCGTGTCGATGTCTTTTTATAACAAGAAAAACAGAACATCCGCCGAATATATAAATTACATCAACGACAACTTTATCTATAATATGCCGCGCGATAAGAAACGCAACATTCTGGTCTTGGGCGCGGGCGGATTCACAGCCGGCCTGAACGACAACTTTAACAATTATACTTTCATAGATATCGAAAAAACCCTAAAGGATATTTCCGAACAAAAATTCTTGGAAGAAAAACTGACGCCGAACAAAATCTTTATCGTCCAGGATGCCAGCCAGTTCTTAAAGAATGCAACGATAAACTATGATTTGATCATCTTGGATGTTTATTCCAATTCCTATCAGGTTCCGGAAGATTTTATCACCGCGGAATTTATGCAAAGACTAAAAAATCGCGTTGCGGAAAACGGCATTATCATCATGAACGTCATATGCAGCCCCAACTTTGCGGACCGATACACCCAAGTATTTGACAACACATTCCATTCGGTCTTTGATCGCAACACGCAGAGGCAGGCTGTGGGGCTTTCCAACCCCTGGATGGAAAATACGGCCGCCAATGTCATGTACATTTATTACAATCGCGAAAATTCCGGCAGAATATATACAATCAACAAAACACCCGTGATATACGACAGAAAGTGAGAATTTCCCCATAAACCGGGATAATTTCTAAGATAACCTTTCACCCTTATTCCACATCGGATGTTTCGGCCATGGCGCGGGCGGCATCGTCCGCCTTTTTCAAATCATGCTGGGACACAGGCTCGACATATTGCGCTTCGCCTTTCTCATCGCAAAAATCCGGACAATTTTCAACCAGCCATTCGGACAAATCGGATCCGTAATTCACGCCTATTTTAGAAAAGTCCGTCTTAAAGACTTCATTCGCCTGTTTG
>JAIRLB010000065.1 GCA_031259745.1 Rickettsiales bacterium
CAGCCGGCAGGCGCGTTTCTTTTAGTATGGCGTCCAAAGACGGCATTTGCAGGAAAACAATCAGAACATACACCGCCATTGCCGCGGCTATGACCATAGCGCAGTTAAAGGCATATCCGATCAGACGCCATTTCCAGAACGTTTTTTTCTTTTCATCGATAACTTCCGGTTTCTTTTTCATCTCATGGGGAATTATATCATAAACAGCATTGCGTGTGCGACATAAAGTATAATAGTGGCTGATTTGATATATTAAATTGAAAATAAAGGTTGATTCCTTTTTCTATCAAAAAATTTGCATAAATTCTAACAAAGTCTATAATTGTTATATCATTCATATTAAAACCATTAAATCCCTCAACAATAATAGCTTTAAGGAAAACTTTTTCAGTTTTTGCTTGTAATGTCGTAAATTCAGCTGATTATTCAAATGTAAAACCAGTCAAACTATTTTCTTGCAAATGTTCGATACGTATATAAAATTTATATTTATCTATAATTTTTGATATTTGAGCAAATGCATCTTTTAATAGTGATATATCCAAATCTCTATTTTCGCCCTCTGCATTCCCATATTCAACATCAATATAGGAAATTTGTTCGTTTATTTTGTCACAACAGTCTTTTTCGTCCTCAGAAATATATATCAAATATAATAGTTTAATATTTTCTGAAAATCATATCCGCTTTGAACAATATTGTATAATATCGAAAGACAATCTACCCGCATATCGAATGGGAAGCCGCACGGCAAGTCGCCCCATCTACAAATATTCAAACCGCGTGGTGCCACGCGGTTTGAATATTTGTGCTTTTATTATTGAATAACTTACATATTTTGACTACATTTCCAATAGATGAAGAAAGATGTATTCGATTTTCTAAATACAGACCTGCAATTTATCAAGGGCGTGGGGCCGGTCTTGGCATCCAGATTCAATGATCTATTGGGCAGCCGCAGGGTTCTGGACTTTTTGCTGCACAAGCCGTCTTATGTACGCGCGCGCGAAATCCGGGACAGCGCATCCGGATCGGAACCGGGCGATATCATCACGGTGTCCGTCATGGTGAAATCTCACAAAACGGGCGGCGTGTTCCGCGGCCGCCGCACACCAACCCAAATCCTGTGTCATGACAGGCTGGGCGGGAACGTCGTCATTCAATTCTTTAATGTGAATTTCCTGGATTATTGGCTGCAAAAATTGCCTGTCGGCAGCATGCGCATCGTCAGCGGCAAAGTGGACTTTAACAGCCGGGGCGATGCGGTTATCAATCATCCGGAATTTATTGAAACGCCGGAAAATGCGGACAAGATTCCGGCTATTCAGGCAGTGTATCCCGCGGGCGAGGGCATCACCCAGAAATCATTCGCAAACATCCGCGATCAGATTTTCGCAAATTTGGATGAAAAGCTGCACTTTGACGAGGCCCAGGCAGAATTTCACGAATTCTTTGCCGCCCTGCGCCGCGTGCATTTTCCGGAATGCGCCGAAGACTTGCTGCCGAATTCCCGGGCTGTGATGAAATTGGCATACTGCGAATTGCTCGCGCATCAATCGGCTATCGCAATCAGCCGCCGCCAAAGACAAGAAGAACGCTGTAAACGCTTGCCGCGTGAGAAAAAACACGATTTGCTGTCAAAATTTTACGAGATTCTGCCATTTTCGCTGACGGGCGCCCAAGAACGCGTCATCTCGGAAATTTTTGACGATATGAAAAAGCCCGTTCCAATGATGCGCTTGGTCCAAGGCGATGTCGGCAGCGGCAAGACCATCGTCGCATTGGCCGCCGCGACCGCAATGGCAGAAACCGGCGCGCAAACCGCATTGCTGGCCCCGACTGATACCCTGGCCCAGCAGCATTACGCCAAGTTAAAGCCCATCTGCGACAAGCTTGGGATTTTCTGCGATATCCTGACCGGCCGCGACAAGGGAAAGTTGCGCAATGAAAAGCTGATATCGTTGCGGTCAGGACGCACAAAACTGGTTATCGGAACGCATGCTCTATTTTCCGAAGATGTCGAATACAAGGATTTGGGCCTGGTGATTATTGACGAACAACATCGTTTTGGCGTGGCTCAGCGCGAGGCGATACGAATAAAAGGAACCAATCCGGACTTTCTGGCATTATCCGCGACGCCGATACCAAGAACGCTGTCCATGACCGTTTATGGCGACATGGATATTTCGATTATCAACGAAAAGCCCGCAGGGCGCCTGACGATTAAGACGACAAAGCTTTCCGCAACCCGCGCGGACGAGCTGACTGCAAGACTATTGCCCCAGATCGCGAACGGGGCCAAAGTTTTCTGGGTTTGCCCGCTGGTAGCAGAATCCGAAACATCGGATTTGATGGCGGCCGAGGGGCGCCATGCGTTCTTAAAAAAACATTTTCCCGATGCGGGCCTGGTTCATGGCAAGATGGATAAAAAACAGCGCGACAAGATTATGGACGAATTCGCGCGTTCTGATTCCAAAATGCGTGTATTGGTTTCGACCACAGTTATAGAAGTCGGAATCGACGTGCCATCGGCCTCGATCATGGTTATTGAAAATGCCGAGCGCTTTGGGCTGGCCGCATTGCATCAGCTGCGCGGCCGGGTTGGCCGCGGTTCTGTGCAATCGTTCTGCATTTTGATGTTCAGCAGAAATATTACCGAAGACGGGTCAAAGCGGCTGGATGTGCTGACTGAAACAGACGACGGATTTATAATCGCTGAACAAGATCTGATGATGCGCGGCATCGGCGAATTGCTAGGAACGCGGCAGTCCGGCTGGATTGCATATAACTTTGTCGATTACCGCGAGCACAGGGATCTGTTCAAATTGGCCAGTTTGCATGCGTCCCAAATGAACGAACTGACGCCGTGGACGCGCGATTTGATGTTTATGTTCGGCCAGGAATTAAAGGTAAAGGCATAATGCGAAAGTTCTTGATTTTTTGTTTTTTATCCCTGTTTTCCACGGCCGGTTTTGCCGAAACATTGATTAACGACACCGAAACGGAAAATTTGCTGATGGAGTTGGTTTCGCCTTTGGCGCGTGCCGCCGACATTCCAGAGAGCAGATTGAAAATCCGCATAGTGAACAGCGATGAATTTAATGCTTTCGTAAAAGGCGGCGAAGAAGTATTCGTTTACACGGGACTGCTGACGCAAATCAAATCGCCCGCCGCCTTGCAGGCCGTCATAGCGCACGAGTTGGGGCATACCTTGGGCGGACATTTGGTTCAAATGTCCGCGCGCATGGACGCGGAGTTAAAGCGCGCGCTGATCATCCAGGCCCTGGGCGTCGGTCTGATGGCCGCGGGCGGCAACCCTATGGCGGGCGCGGGGGTTTTGGCTGGTTCTGCTGGCATCACGCAGCAATCAATGCTGGCGTTTTCGCGTGACGAGGAAAGAATGGCAGATGATCTGGGCCTTGATTTGATGATCAAGGCGGAATTGGATGCGCACGAATTCATCGAAGTATTCGAACAAATGCGCGAGATGACGGGCGCGGCCGAATCAAAAGCAAACCCGAACCGCATCAACCATCCATTAACCGCCGAGAGATTAAAGAATGTGAAAGAGAAAATCTCGACGTTGCGCATCAGAAACCAGCGGTCTGTTATTCCCGCGCAGGCGGGAACAGAAATCAGAAACAATTATGAAATGGTCAGGGCAAAGCTTGTCGGATATCTGGACAGCGCGGCGCGCGTCAAGGAACTTTATCCGAGTTCGGATAAATCAGACCCGGCGATTTATGCGCGGGCAATTGCAAATATGCGCGTTGGAAATTTGGCGGGCGCCAAAGTCGGAACCCAGACGCTGATTTCACGCAATCCGAAAAATCCTTATTTTTACGAACTGACGGGGGATATAGAATATCAGTACGGCCATTACGACGACAGCGTTGACGCCTATGAACAAAGTCTGAAATTGTCGAAAAACGCGCCCCAGATTCAAACGGCTTTGGCACTGGTGCTGAGCGAACGCAGAAAAACTGGCGACATCGAACGCGCGATAGAATTGTGCAAGCATGCGATTTTGAAAGAGCCCATACCACTGACATATTGGGTTTTGGCGCGCGTCGAAACGCCGGGCAAATCCGATTGGGCGATGGCGGAATATCACAATATGAACGGCAATAAAAAAGAAGCGAAAAAGCATGCGAAAAAAGCGCGGGGCATCCTGCCGCAGAATTCGCCCGAATATATCAAATCCGGGGAACTGTTATAAAAATTGAAAACGTAAATAATATTCCTGCGTAAAAAAGCGTTTTTGAATATGGCGATTTTGGGATTGTCAGCAAGAATCATTTGAGGCGACGCAATTGCCGGCCGCGAGGATATGGCTTTTGACACGCCGAACTTGCAGATGTTTCTGCGGGATGAAGCGTTTGACCGGTTAATTCAAGCAAGGGATATGGAAAACTTCAAGGAACAAATGTTTTTATTTTGATTCTGCATGTTTTATAGGATATTTTTCGTTTTCTGCTTGATTTCATATAAAATAGTCATAATATATCAACCAAGTTATTCAACTTAAATCGTTTTGATTACTGGGCTGGTTTGCTATGTCTTACGATAATGATGTTCTTAAAAAGTTAAAAAGCTGGTTTAGTTTTCTTGTCCTTATTGTCCTGCTGCCGTTCGGGGTGGTGTTTTTCAATAGAAAAAAGATTATTTCCGCATTTAAGCCAAAACAAATTCTCGCGCAATTTATGGCGTTTTCTCTGATATTTACCCAGACCGCATGGGCATTCAACGACATAGTTCCGCCTCAGAACACCAATGACATGCCGGTGGATTATATTGTCGTTGATCCTGAGCGAGCTTGGAACGCCTTTGCAGACCGGGCGCAGAATGGAATGCCGATTGTAAATATAAACGCCGCCAGCAATGGTGGCGTTTCTGCTAATTACTATCGTGATTTTAATGTAAATGAAGAAAACCTGATATTGAACAACCTATTGTTGGCAACCTAGTTCACATACAATCACAGTTAAGTTAATCGTCCTTTTCCCTTATAAATAAAACAAAAGCCCCAATCGGGGCCTTTGTTTATGGCATTAAACGGTTTGGACCGCGGAATAAAAGAGTTGATTCGCGGATACTGTCCAGCCCCAGCAACTGTTTGATAAATCGGGCCCCACCAAATCCCCATCCACCATGCGGGGGCATGCCGTATCTGAAACAATCCAGATACCATTGCAAGCCATCCTGTTCCAATCCTTTTTCGTGTAATTGTTCCAACAATTTTTTATAACATTCTTCACGTTGGGCACATGTAACAATTTCCACGCCGCGATAGATCAAGTCGGCAGAAACCGATATGGCCTGTCCGTGTTCACCTACACCTTTTTTGTGATAGAATGGTCGTGATTCCCATGGATATTCCGTTATATACACAAACGGACTGCCCATTTCGCGTTCAACATATCCACCAATTGCCTTTTCTTCGGCGGTGGTTAAATCCGGTTCAGAAGTGGCCACGCCCAAAGTACACAGAATTTTCTTGGCACGTGCC
>JAIRLB010000082.1 GCA_031259745.1 Rickettsiales bacterium
TTATCATTTTACGGCGCAGCGCGTCGTCAGGATAAGCCCCTGTTTTTGCCTTGAACTCGTTTATCTGACGGACGGCGTTTCTCTTAATTAAAGACGCCTGATACGGGTTTGCTACAACCCCGCGCTTTTTCGCGAATATGCCCGCATCTTCCAAGTCTTTCTCAATATCTATTCCGGCTTGCTTCATTCTTATCGATTCTGCTTTGTATTTGGATGCGTCTCGCATGGCGGTCAGGACTGTCATTCTTCCTTTGGATGTCAAATCGCCGACGCGCGGATCATCTGCCGTAACCGTTCCATCACTTATTCCTGCCAACAATTCCACTACTTTTGGCGTTTCATCTAACGCATCATTATTTGCCTTTATTGTTTGTTTTACCAACTCAGCAGCATCCGGCGACAACAGCAAATCAGCCGCTGCTTCAATCGATATATTTCCGCTGGCATCATAAACCGGCTCGCCTTTCAGGCTATTTATTAGTTTTTGCCCGGCAATGCGATTATTTTGCGCCGACAAATCTATTGTCAGTTGTCTGGCCGACTCTGGGTCTATGTTTGCCAATTCCTTTATGGCAGATTCCTGCTCTTGCATATTTGTCGCGTCAATCACGCGCCCCGTCAGCTCGGCTTTTTGAACTGCGAATGTCTCTGCTCGTTCTTTGTCCACTCTTCCTCGTTCGGCGGACGCTTTATTTAAGATTTCATATTTCTTATTTTCAATCAGCTCTTTATCCTTAATTCCAAATATATTGATGATATTTTCATCTGAAATTTCAGATATATCTCCGGCTATCGCCTTTTGCGTCTGCTGATCCGTATAGGCTTTCTGTATCGCATCGATAATCCTTGTCTTGTTTTTACTGTCCAGCAAAGAGGATATTTTTAGATTTGCAAAGCGTTCGTACGCCCCCACGGCATCGGTCGTTATTTTGTTTTCCACATACGCGGCGGCGGCGGCATCCAATTTTTTTGCGGCGACTGCTCGCACATAAGATTCATCCTGCCCAATATTTTGGCTGCGCGTTATTCTATGTACTTCGGAAATGCCAAAATCCAAATCTTCTTCCACCACTGCGTTTGAAATATATCCGGCTGCCTTAATATTTGCGGCTTCATAAGTTTTTGTCCGATAATCGTCATATTCGCGCGCCTCATACGCATTCAGATTGGTCATATAGTTTGACTTGTATCCGGCGATTCGTTTCTTAAATTCTTTCTGCGCGTACGGATCGTTTATGACCACCATGCCGTCGCGGCCCCCGCCGCCCAGCATTTTTGCCGTGTATTTATCCAAATCTTTTGCAAGAAAGCGGTTATAAAGGTCGTTCGCGTCGCGCCCTTTGTATTTTGTTTGCAGGTTATGCATGGCGTTCTGCGCATGATTCTGCCATTGAAGCATGGCGTCCTCTAAACGGGAATCGGCCTGATCTTTCAAAATCGTCAGGGCTTCCTTGCTAACCGCATCCTTTGTCTCATTAATCATCTTGAATGTGGAATCATCAAAGAAGTTAGGCATCGCCGCGCTACTGCCTTGACGCAGCACAGGTTGCGTTCCTTCAAGATTCGGAGAACTTGGTATTTTTATTCCCGCCATTTTAGCTGCCTGCTGTTATATTTGGTGTTTTATTGAAAGATTCGGCAAAAGAAAAAGCCGCTGATGACAGATGAGCAAATGATCCAACCAATCCAAGGATATATTTGTTTTTGGCGGCCTTTTCCGATGATGCCGCCATTGCATGCGCCATCCCCGCTTCTGCTTTTGCATATCCGGCTTGGCGCATCAATTCGACCCCCTGCAATTCGGCAACCAGCGTCTTTGCCGCCATGTTGCTTTCAACAATGTAATTTGTTTTGTCTAGTATTCGCGCGTTTGTCCCGACGTTCACGGCGAATCCATTTCTGGCCATAGCTATTTTTTGATTCGCAATTGTTTCCCGCCCTTGCATACGCAGCGCATTGTTTGCGGATGCGGCCGCTCGGTCTATCTCTTTTATATTAGCTATCATTGCATCGGCATTTTTTTCCTTTACGAATGCAGAAAATTTGTATTGCTCGCTGGCCGTCATTCCCGCTGCGTACGCCGATACTCCGTTTATATAACTCGTCGCCGCCTTTGATATCCCTTCAACCACATCTTTGTTAAAATGCGCAGACACCCATTCAATGGTTGAATCGAATACGCTGTTTGTGTCAGATACTTCTCCTTTGGAACCAGGGGTTGAAACCGCTTCTTTTGATGTTGTCTGCGCAGGCAATGCGGTTGGCTGAACCAGATAGTCGGTTGCTGCGCTTTCCTGATACCAGAATGATGATGGCACGGGCGAACTGCCGCCCCAATCGGGCGACATTTGTGGCGACAGACCAACTAATGCCAAATAATCAGTAGCCATATTCCAAAACCTTGTATTTCTGAGTCTCTTTTATAGGCGCGAACCCGCACATCGCGTACAGCCTTATCCCCTGTCTATTACAGTTAAATATTTTGCTTCGTATTGTTTCGCCTTTCATTTTGGAAAAAAACTCTTCCATTGCCTTCGTGCATTCGTCTTTCGCGCTGTTAAAAATTCCCGTTGTCCATATCGCGGCGTTTTTGCTTCCGTCTTCCGCCGAGGTCAGCATAATCATTGCATACGGATATTTCCCGTCGTCCGCTATAAAAAAGCCATCGGACTTCTGCGCGGCATTCTGAATATCGGATAGCGTGATCTGTCCGAACATCATTTTTATATCCAGGATGCTCTGTATTGATAAATGATCATATATGCGCCCGATATCGGACATATTTCCGTTTCTAATTTTTATCATTGAATGTCACCCCCAGTGTTATGCTGTAAATTGACGCCGGATACGGCTCCCTTTGCAATATCGTTATTGTGGAATCCCATTTAGGCTCGCTCAGCAGATTGTTCAGATTTTGCTGTCCCTCTTTCAGAGATGCCTCATATCCGTAATCCCCTTGATATTCGGCGCACGTGATCTTAAATTCATTTTTTATCGTTTTATATGATAATCCGCGCGACGGCCCGAACCTGATGATCGCGCTGTTTATGATTTTTTTTCTGCCTATCGTGCTGTTTCCATTGCTGTCGGCAAATTCAAGCGGGATTGTTTCCGCCTCGCCGTAATAAGGCAATCCAATTCGCACATTTCCCGTTAATGGCATTGTCTCGGTATCTCCGACTTGCAGATTTCCATCAGAATCCACACGCAGAAATTTAACATTTCCTTTTCCTTCTATGTCATAATCGCCATAATGCTCGTCATTTGCCATGTCGTATACAACAACATCCTGATTTGCAAGCATCGATAATCCCGTTATAAGGTTTCCGTTTGCTGTCGGATTTGGTTTTTCAATTACACAATCAAGATAAAACGGATTATCTCTCTTGAATGCCTTTTCAAGAAACACTCCGTTCGGGTTTTCGGTCACCAGATATAAATCGTCTTCTCCTGGCCGATTTATTACCAAAATATCACGCACAGGGCGCGTTTTTACCCGCCACCAGCCGTATATATTCTGTTCGCGCAGATACGTCAATCCATATAATTCTTTGTTCTCAAACAATACGTATAATGTACGCACAGGGTAATCCTTGAACGCTATGCGCTTGATCGATATATTTTTAATAAGACCGCGTATCAGCAGCGTTAAATCAACTCCGTCATATCCGTTTTTCTCAATCGTATAAACAAAATCAAAAATTTTCTTATTGCTAGAATTGGTATATATTACAGACGATCTGGCAGATACCGGACTGACGGTTTTAGAAAAACTATCGAATATCGATATATCTTCCAAAGTCAAATCCCCGAAACCTGTTATAGGGCTTATTGTATAGCTTGTTGAAAACAATAATTGCAATCCGGCATACACTTTGCACCAGCCGTCATAATGTGAAATCGGAATTTCCTGATACCCTGCCTCATCGTCGTTTCGCAATTCGGAATATGCCAATGAATCAGTATTGCCGACAGGAGTATAAACTACTTGAACCTTATCATCATTAAGCGTCATAAAAACACGCTGCCCATAATCGGCTATGGAATTAACTTTTAATATGCTTCCATCGTCTTCCACATACGGCGGCTTTACCAAGATAGTTTTTGACATATCTACGCTTTCTGAATCGCTGTCTTTATATGTATAGGTCGTTGTTCCCGATATCATTTTTATGGATGTCAAGAAGAAATCTTTACCCTGGTATCTTTTGTAGATAAAAATTCGTTGATCGGTCACAACCGCCGATGCAGGAATGTTGATGGTTATGGTTATTGCCTGCTGCGACAAGTCGGCGTTTGCAGTAATATCTGCCCCCGCATGAGCTATCGTTTCATGTTCTTTATCGGCAGCAATGGAAAACGTATAGTGATATAACGTTGGAACATAGGGGCTCGGCTGCGAAGCTGCCGATAGGGATATGGTTGCACCGTTTGGAATAAAATCTGCAAATTTCTCAATTCTGGCACCGAGAGTTGAATCGTTTGTTTTTATAACGCTGCACAATTTCATTGTTCCGTCATAAAAATATAGGCGCCGTTTTAATTCAGTTGTTTCTAACTTATCAATATCCGGGGATATTTCAGACGGATAGCTTAATTCAACCCAATCCGCGCTATTTAGATAGTTTATTCCTGATTCCGCATAAAATACCGGCATATCGTCAATCGATGATAAGACGAATTTGTCTTGCCATTCTGTTGGAATTTTTACAATAAACTCAGTTCCGGGACGAAATTCCAAACCGCCCGCCTCGCGTATAAAAAAGTTATCGCATTTGCGAAGCCCTGTTTTTACTTTTCCAAAATCATTCCGGCTATATAATTCAGGAGCGACCAACCCGCCTGTAAAATTGCTCTGAGTATAATTGATCTGATACTGCGCCATTATATATTCCTTTCATCAGCGTATGACTGGCCATATATGGCGTTTTCCGGCTCGCTTTCGGCCGACAAACTGTTTATATCTGCATCGTCTTTATATTTTTTATACATCTGCATCAGCGTCTTATACTTTTCGGCCGAACCGCCATTTGCATTTGATACTTTTGCCGCGATTAAAAATTTCAGCGCGCTTCTGAATGTGGGGGTCAGCAAATCGTTTTCCGTCGGTTGCTGGATATAGACAATCAGCAATTTGTCTGATTTAGAGCGTATTTTCTTTTCGCCGGTATTCTTGTCCGCAAAAACCGAAGTAGTTGGCTCGCGCATATTTAGCTTGCGCGCAATATTGCTTCCGTACATGCCGATTAGATTCAGCGCGTCCGCAGGATATGCGAATATATAAAACCCATATTCGTTCTGCCCAGCTTCTACGAGCTCAGCATCACGCTCAACGGTTTTGAATGAACTTGGAAAATCAGAATATATTTCTTTAAGCGTTGAATCCCAAAATGTGCGCAATAAATGCGCGGTCGGGCTATATTCGTCCAACGACGTGATATAATTATGCTGTCCGGCTTCCGCCAGCGCTTCATTGCAAATTTCGGCCACTATGCTATCTCGCATTGCATCCTCGCATTACCTGCATATTCTGGCCGTGAATATACAGGCGTCTCTTATTTGCCGCCGGTATTATTTTTCACCCAGTTCGGCATTTTTCTTTTCAATCAGTTCGATTATCTGTTTTTTTGTCAGATCTGCCGGCACTTCGATTTCTAAGGTTTTCGCCTTGGCAAGCAGTGCCTCTTTATTCATATACGCTAATGGTTTTTCTTTATTGTCATTCTTAACATCATCTGTTTTTGAGTTGCGACTTGATTCGCGGACTAAAATTTCAGCCGCATCCGAATCCATTGCCTCCCACAGAGATTCGTATAATTTATCTCCATCCTTTCCATAAACAACATCTTCTTGATTATAGATTCTGCCATTGAATTGAACATTGTCTTTTTTGCATCTAAATTGAGCCATTTTTTCCTCGTTTCTTTATGGGGCGGCTTGTACAGCCGCCCCGTTTCGCCTAGTGATTGTCGGCATCTGCTCCGATCCATGCCTCGACCGCGCCGGCGACAAATCCGCCGGAACTCGCGGCCGTCGCCACGGCTTTGACATAACGCTTGTGCGCGGGCAGGATGAATCCGCCCTTGAATCCGCCAGCGGCTACCGTAACCGTAGTATTCGGAATGTCGGCAAACGTCGAATTATCCGCCGAATCTTGCAGCTTTACGGTTCCGGCACCGGCGGACACCCGAATATTCACGAACCCGTGAATATTATTGTGTTCGCCGTTGTTTGCCGCACCAAAGTCCAAAACATTACTGGTCAGCGAATCTACGGTGATAAGTTCCAGTTTTGCGTCTATAATAGCCATATCGACCTCCTTTTTAGACTACCACTGCTTCGTGTTCGGAAATCATTTCCGCCACACGCACAGGGTTTGTATTGAACATAGTCACCCATTCGCCATAAAGGTTTTCGCGCGGATACGCCGCATTTTGCTTGGCATTTCCGCGTTTCTGCATCGCTAGCAGAACTTTGTTTGGCGCATAGATGACGGCCTTGCTGCGCAAAGACGCAGGAATCATTGAAATCGCTTCCATCAACCATTCCTCATTGAATGTAGTTGAATCAACGGTAGTTAAGTCGATGTTGGTAACCCTCGCTATGGCGCGCGGATCATTGACGACCAATCCCAACTGGGCGCTGCAATTGAATACGTGGTATTCGATTAATTTGGTCACCTCGTTCGGATCAGGCAACAGCTGATACCCTTTGTCTTCGAACTTCAATCCGCCATTTGTGCCTTTGGCGTATGCGCCGCAGAGCCCGGATGTCACGTCCCATGCAGCTACATATATTGAGGTCAGATTTGCGCCCGTTCCGCCGGCGTCAATAACGCGACCGCTGGCAATCGTGTTTGCATACGATGCAAGCCCATCGATTGATTCCTTGCCGTTGGCAACGATATTGTCATATACAAAATCGCCTTCCAGTTGCTGGGCGGCACCCATCATCTCGCCATCTATCTGCTGTTGCAAATATCTTGGTTTGTCGACCATCAGGTCTTCAAGTGCTTTGTCCACGCGAGGATATCCCATGTAGAGTTTCAAACCGAAATCCACTTCTTCGGATTCTCCAAATGATCCACCCACTCCCTTGTTGATCTTTTTCACATCCAAGCGCGGCAATGTTTTTCTGCGCATTGCTTTGTGGAATGTTGAAAAGTTTGATTCAATGAACGGCGCGTCTTTCAATATCGGGCATTCTTTTTGCAGAACTTCCGAGATATGGACAAGATTGCCGTCCTGCGTCAGGCCGCGGGTAATATCAACCAGCGTGTCAGAACGCACTTCCATTACAGCCATGATAATTCTCCTTGATTTATTTGGCCAGGGACTTGCTGAAATCCATTACAGCAGTTCCCTGCGCGTCGCGCTTGACTCCGGTATTAATGCCGGTTGTCGCCTTCATTGCATTGCCCTCTTCGATTTCCTTGGCAAATCGAAACATAATCCTATTGAATGCAGGAACATTCGTTAATCCCAGTTTTTCAATTTCCGCTCTATCTTTTTCAGAACCGAACTTTGTCAAAACTTCGTTAACCGCATTCTTATTAGATTCGTATTCTTTGCCAAAAACCTCATCGGACTTCAATTCTTTTTCCCAATCGGACTTTAATTTGGTCAGCGCTTCGCTTTGTTGCTTTTTATATGCCTCATCCGCTATCTTCAATTCTTTCAGATATGCGTTGGCGGCATCTTTCCCCTTGAACCATGACTTGTATTTGGTAAAGGTTTCTTCCTGTTTGTCATCAGGAACCAACCCTTGAAAATCAATGTCGGTAAGTATGAATTCCGCATCTTGGGAATTCTGCTTATTTTCTTCTGCACCCGGATTACCGGTATTGTCTTTGTCTCCGTTTTCAGACGGGTTGTTGCCCGGATTCTGTTCGGAAGAATCTTTGTTGCCGTTATTTTCCGGCGTAGTTGTCGGCGCAGTGCTCGACCCATTGTTATTATTTTCAATCGCTTGATTCTGATTTTCCATCATACATCCCCTGTTTTAGTTCTTTCAGCATTTCGCTAAACTCTTCGGTATAATTATACATTATCTCGTCAAGCAGATTCAATGCGAACTCATGAGAAGTTTCATCTTTTCTTTTTCCTATTCCGGCGCCTATTGAAACTCCGCAATTTCCCAGAATCTCTGCCAGCACATGCCGCCCATCTCGGGATTTTAATACATTAAGCATATGTAAAGATTGTCCTGGTTTTAACATCATATCATTGCCTGTTGCGCTATTGTTTCCGCCGACGCGAAGTTTTTCGCCGCCTCGCTCATTTCAACCAATCCTTGTGCTTGCTGCGCAGCGGCTGACTGCTGGCGCATTGCTTCCATTTCCTCTAACTGCTGGCGCAGTATTTCTTCTGTCGGAACAACCATGCGGCCATTTATGTCCAAACGCCGCGCAAATTCATCCGCCACTTCCAAAATATCTATCTTGCGCTTTGCGATCGGATTAACATTGCTCAGCACTGCCACCGCCTGTATCCAGCGCTCTACCAGCACCAGATCGCTCAGCGACTGGCTTTGCGCCAACAGGGAATGGAACTTTACGTTTACAATTTTGCCGCGCAATGATTCCGGCATGTTTGGGGGCAGCTTTCCTTTTTCATAAAGAATTTGGAAAACCAATTCCACTACATGCCCTAGCGCGGAAACCGCCCGCTGGACTATTCCTACAAGGTTTATCATTTCTTCTTTTGATACTTGATTGACCTCTGTCGCGCTCATGGTCTTATTGCGGTTTGTAATAGCATTGAACAGATGGTTGTATGTAAGGTTATAGATTCTTTGCTCTATGCGGGCAATATTATCTTTGGCGTCTGTTGTGTCCAAATTAAATGCCAGTGCCGGGCGCACGGCATTCGTCGGGTCTTTCACCCAATTCAATTTGTCTCCGGTCAAGGATAATCCGGCATTCTTCAAATCCTTGTCTACAACAAGCGGTGGCTTAACTTTTATTCTGCTAGCCATAGACAGGTCGCGTTCCCTCGCCTGCAAGTCCATGACATCGCCTATCACATCGCCGCCGATGCCGGCGTTATAAACGCTGTTAAACGATTTATACCATGGGAATATCGCAAAGCGGAACCGCTTCATTCCCTTTTGTTCCAATATGCATTCGTTATCAGAAAAACCATCTAGAAATATTGTCGATATGTATGGCGTGTTGAATTCGTTTTTTACCTCTGGCAAATATTTTTCATTTGGCTCTACCGCCTGAACAATTGTATAACATTCCGTAAATACCTTGTCGCAGGCATTTTTTATCTTGTCTGGCAGATTATCATATCCAAACCTTTTTGCCAACTGTCGCGCGTTCATTGCGGTTGCTATATAAATCGTATCGTAATCACCCTCGTCGTTTTCATCAAGCCATACTGTGCCGGCCGTATAGGCGACAAAATCTATATCTTTTGTTTTGCTTGGATTTACAGCTATAACACCTTCGCCAAACACTGGCGATTCAAAAAACATGTGGGTGAAATATTCCGATCCATTGGCGGCGTTTATAGTAGATAAGACTTTTTCAGTCGCGTCTTTCAGCCATATTTGCTCATCTCTGGTTTGGTCGTCCGCGACCAAACTTGCCCATTTGCTGTCTGGGGGACATAGCGTCGCGGTCAGGCATGTAGACAGATTGCGCAAATACCTTTGCGGATTTCCGTTGATATTTTTCTTTGCGTACAGATCGCGCCATTTATTTTTGTTAAACGCAAGGTCTTTGTTGAAAATCCCGTTTTGCACGGCCAGATATTCGGAAAAAATCTCCCGCTTCGCGTCCCATTCTTGGCGCGTTTGCTTCATTTCGCTAAAACGAATTTGTTGTGGTATTGCCATTTATGTAAGCCAGCTGTTTTGGAAAATTCCGTCATATTCGGGAATCTTAATATTTTCTTCATCATCTCGGGAGGCTATGGCCAGTGCAACAGTACGCGCATAATCGGAGTCTATTCCAAACGCTGAATTATAACCGCTTGCGGTTGTTGTTTGGTTTTTTCGAAGCGCTTCGAGCCGTTTTGTCTCAGCATCAAAATCTGCCTGCTTTTGTTTTTCTTCGGCGGCATCTCGGGCTTTTCGCGCCTCTTCTATCTGCTTATTGCCAATATGCTCAGAAGCAGCAGCAGAATATATCCCTGTGCCAGCAGATATAAGCGCGGCTATTGCTGTTGTTGTTGCTGC
>JAIRLB010000024.1 GCA_031259745.1 Rickettsiales bacterium
TCTATCGCTGACAGGTATGGTTTAAGAGAGTTGTTCATAACTTGTTCCTTGTTTCGAAACAAGCCTACTGGACGGGTTTGATTTGTGCATATTCCCTTCGGATATCAGGGTGCGATGACACAAGGTAGCGATATATGTTGCATTTTATCCTAGTGGCGGTACACTATGCTTAAAGCTGCTGGACATTTGTAATGTTTTAGCCTAACATCAACAGGCCGTGCGCTGAGAATCAAAGAATTTGTTGACCGGCTTTACTTGGGATGGTTAGCTCAGTTGGTAGAGCACATCGTTCACATCGATGGGGTCGTTGGTTCGAGTCCAATACCATCCACCACTTTGCGCGGTCCGCGACTTTAGAACCATTTTTATTATCATATTCCCATACTGTAAAACAAATAAGGAGCTAAAAGGCAAGTAACAAATCATATTCAATTATTGGAATGGTTAGATATTCAGTCGCGGCGGCAGTCTGTTTCAACCATTACTAGTGTTTGATCCCGGGTGTCAGAACAGCGGACTGTGCCGGCAATCTGATGGATATAGAGCGTTGCCGGTATGACTTGTATTCCGAAGTTGACGCCATGGTTTATCACTATATTGTAAAATCCAAGTCGCAATGCATGGAAAAGTGCGGAAAAACACAATATTCACGCGGAAACATATGACCAAGAATACTCTGATAAAAATATTTTGGCAATTTTTTGATGACACTATGTTGAAATATGCCCCACTGGTTAAAAAAGCGCTGCAAAATGAAAGTAATAACGGATAATTATAACTTTTCAACTTGATAAATCGTTCCATTGTCACAAACAACAAATGCCGCATCTGGTACCTCAGCGAACATATTCTGTTCCAGACCTGTCGCCCAGACTTGGGCATCGGCCGCGCCCAGTTCTTTAAACATGCGTTCTCTGGTATTCGCATCCAAATGCGCGGCGGCTTCGTCCAATAAAATCAACGGTGGTTTGCCGGTCTTGGCGCGCACCAGCTTGGCATGCGCCAGCATTAAATCTACCAAGACCGCCTTTTGCTGGCCGGTGCTGGTCAAACTCGCTGGCAATTTCAGCAAGCAATTATACATCCCAAAGTCTGATTTGTGCGCGCCATCAATAATCATCTTGTCGCCCTGCAGACCGCGCTCGGCCGCCAGATATTTCATGTATACAGCCTCGACATCGGCCGCAGTACTGCTTAACAGCAAAGTTTCTATCTGTCCTGAAACCGACACGGCGCAATTTTCTAAAAAATAGTTTATTTCGCCTGCATATCGAATGCGGGCGGCGGCGATAGCGACAGCGGTCCCGGCAATTTGCACATCCAGCACATTCAGCCAGTTGTCGTCCGCCCTGTTCTTTAATGCAAATCCGCGCTCGGCCAATAATTTTGATAATCTGGCGACGCGACCTGCGTGAATGCTGTCGAAGCTGGCCACCAGCCTGTCGAAAAAGGTGCGCCTGTCAGAGGCAGAATCTACAAACAGCCGGTCTTCCTTTGGCGTCAGCCACACAATTCGCAAATGGCCGGACAAGTCGGACAAGGTCGCACTGTCGCTGTCTATGCAGGCGCGGCGATTCGAATCATCAGGATTGAAATATACCGCCAATTCGGTTTCGTCCGAAAGGCCGGCAAAAACGCTGAAACCGCCGGAACCGTCAAAACGGGAAATATCTGTCATAGGCGCGGCGCGCAGACCGCGGTCACCGCCCAGCATGGACACGGCCTCTAATATCGCTGTTTTTCCCGACCCGTTAGGGCCGGTGATGATGATATTCTTTCTGCCACCCGTGACAACGCGACCAATCGAGTGGTTTCTGAAATCTGTAAGAGCAAGCGTCAATATCATGCAGACGATTATACAACCATATTTTACTATATTTGAAATAAATTTCGAAGAGATGGAGGCCTGGGTCGGAATCGAACCGGCATACAAGGATTTGCAGTCCTCTGCATAACCACTCTGCCACCAGGCCATTTCTTGTTAAGATGAATGCTAGGGGAAAATAAATTAAAATTCAATAGAAAAAATTCAAAATTTATGATATGTTTCCCTTTACGAGAGAAAAAAAATGAAAATTAACAACTTATTACTAGCGGCGATTTGCTTATATCCAATGACGGTTACGGCTGCTGACAACTGTCTGTCCAGAAGGGATGTACCGGCTGACGAATTATCACTGCAACAGGTTATTGATTTGGGATTGTGCCGCAACCCGCAGACATCGTCCGAATATTTGGCGGCCGAAACCGCGCGTTTGAATAAAAACGCCGGCTATGCGAACTATTTGCCAAATATCAGCGCGTCCGCATCCGCAACCAAATCATATCGCAACAAGGAATGGGAAGACGGCTGGTCTACGGGCGCATCGCTGTCGGCGTCTTATTTAATATTCGACTTTGGAAAACGCTTGGCTGAATTAAACGTTCTGGCGGCCAATTGGCGTGCGACCGGATTCGACTATGATGAAGCTGTTCAGAATTATGTATACGGCGTTATCGGCGCATATTATGCCATGCTGAACGCAAATGCGGACGTCACCACGGCCGAGAGCCTGAAAAAAGTGGCACAGACCGCTAAAGATACCGCCGATAAAAAATTCAAGGCGGGCTCTGTCGCCAAGGCTGATGTACTAAAAGCCGAGACAACTCTGGCTAGCCGCGACTTGAACTTGGAACGCGCCAAGAATGATCGCAATATTGCCAAAGGCGCATTGCTGTCCAAGCTGTCTTTCCCAGCAAATCTGGAAATTCAGATTGCAGACATGCCGTCCGATTTCGGCAAGGCTGCAGAAAACAAAAGCATTGACGAACTGATTGAAACGGCGCAGCGTTCGCGGCCGGACTTGTTGCGCGCTACAGCTAACAAAGATGCCGCATGGCATCGCCGCAACAGTTCCTTTTTGAGCAATCTGCCAAGCATTTCTGCGTCCGGCAGTCTGTCTTGGAACGATAATCCGTCCGACGTATACAACGCGGGTTCCGACAACGTCAATGGCAGCATAGGGATACGCGCATCCATGCCGATATTTGCCGGATTCGCCAACCTGTACGGCCTCCGCGCAGCCGAAGCATCGTATGACCGCGCCAAGGAACAAGAACGATATGTCCAAGATTCCGCTGAACTTGATATATTTACTGCATACAATAATTATAAAACCGCGCAAAACGTGCTGATTCAAACCGACACTCTGCTGCAATCCGCAATGGAAAGCGAACGCGTCACAGCCGGAATGTACAAGGTCGGACGCGCGACAATGCTGGACTGGCAGCAGGCACAGGCAGATCTGGCAGATGCTCAGAAACAAAACAATGCAGCAAAATACGACCTGTTTACCAAACGCGCCGCCGTTGCGCTGGCCATAGGCGATATAAAGCATGAACTTTCAACGGGGGAAAAACATGAAAAACAATAAAATGTTCGACAAACTATCTGCATTCAAAGGAATATGGAACTGGATAAAACGCCAAAAATGGCAGATTATCTTGATGTTGGCAGTTGGGGCCGCCGCACTGTACGCATTCAGCAGCAATACGTCCAACACCGTATCCCAGTTTGCATCAACCGCTATCACAAGGGGCGATCTGCACCAAGTTGTGACAGCAACTGGCGAAATCCGACCAATAAATACCATCAATGTCGGATCCCAAGTCAGCGGAATAATTGAAAAAATCTACGTGGATTATAATTCCAAGGTTAAAAAAGGCGACGTGCTGCTGACAATTGATCCATCGGTTTTACAGGCCTCTGTGGACGAGGCCAAGGCCTCACTGGTCAGCGAAGAATCCCAGCGCAATTATAGAAAAAGCGAATATGCACGCAATAAGACGCTGTATAAAGATGGCTTTATCTCACGCGCAGAGATGGAACAATCCCAAACAAACTACGAACAGGCGGAACAATCCGTAAAACGCGCAAAATCACAATATGAACGCGCGGTGACAAACTTGGGCTATGCCACGATCATATCTCCGGTTGACGGAACCGTCATTTCCAGAAAAGTGGACAAAGGCCAGACAGTAGCGGCATCCTTCCAAACACCGAACCTGTTTGAAATTGCGGAAGATTTATCCCAGATGCAGATTGAAACATCTGTATCCGAAGCTGATATCGGCATGATCAAAGAAAACCTGACTGTGACTTTCTCCGTGGACGCATACCCAACCCAGATATTCGAAGGGGTAGTGCGCCAAATCCGCCTGTCGCCCACAACGACATCAAATGTTGTCGTTTACACTGTCGTCATCAATGTGGATAATTCCGATCTGCGTCTGATGCCGGGCATGACTGCATTTGTCACAATCATGATTGCTGAAAAGCGCGATGTATGGAAAGTTTCCAATTCCGCCCTGCTGTTGCGCAGTTTCGCCGGCATTGTTGAAAATCCTGGCGATGCCACGCCAAAAACGCACTTGGCTGTCGAACGAAACGGTAAGGTTGTTTTAGTTCCTTATGAAAAAGGCTTGGTAACGGCAACCGAAACTGAAATTATTTCAGATGACATTCAAGAGAAAGACCGGGTGGTTACAGGAAAACTGGGAATGTCTGCAACAGCCAGCGCATCTGTTAAAATGGGCGGTGGAGGTGGTAGAGGCATGATGGACGGCCGAAGATAATTAGCAAAAAGCCGGCCAAAACCGGCTTTTTATAGAAAATCGAAACGAAGGAAAAAGAGTGAGCGATTCAAAAAGCATAATTTCAATGGATAAAATATGCAAAAGTTTCCCCTTGGAAATGGGCGGCAGTCAGCAAGTCTTGTTTGATGTGACTTTTGATATCAAACAGGGCGAATTCGTATCCATTATGGGCCCTTCGGGCAGTGGCAAATCCACGTGCATGAACATTATCGGTGCGCTGGATGCCCCGACCAGCGGGATATATAAGCTGTACAGAGATGACATTACCAACCTGACATCAGACGAGCTAGCCCTTGTCCGAAACGAGCATATCGGCTTTGTATTCCAGAACTTCAACCTGCTGTCCAAGCGCAGCGTGCTGGACAATGTGATGCTGCCGCTGATGTACCGCGGTATTTCCACCGACGAACGCGTCCGGCGGGCACGGGACATGCTGAAACGCGTGGATTTAGAGAAATTCGAAACATATCTGCCGCCGCAGTTATCCGGAGGCATGCGACAGAGGGTTGCCATTGCGCGCGCACTGGCTGGCGATCCTAAATTAATTCTGGCGGACGAACCTACTGGGGCGCTGGATAGCAAGATGGGCAATGAAATCCTGCAATTTTTTAAGAAATTGAACAAGGAAGTGGGAATCACCATAGTCATGATCACCCATGAATTCGACATCGCGAGATATTCGGACCGACTTATCCATATCCGCGACGGAAAGATCAATTACGACGGCGATATCCCAAAGGACGAAAGGAATTTGTAATGACACCCAGCAAATCAATTTCTTCAATAGACCAGTTCGAAAAGGCTTGGGCCATGGATTTTCGCAAAACATTTGATTCATCCGCTGAAAATCTGGAAAAACTATTATCAAAGAAAATGATACAGCTTCCGTTTAAGCTTTTCTATAGATACACTTTGCCAGACAATAAACAGCCGCAAGAATTTGAAAAAGAACTAAAAAATGTCTGGGGATATTTGATCTTTGATAAATACAAGACCATCAACGGCCTTTCCATAATACCTGAAACCAAGAATGCATTGAAGCAGATGCGGGCCAAATATTCTGTTCTGTTAAAAACCTGGGTATCGGACATCAAGGCAAAAAATCCGAAATTGGCCAGTATTTCTGTTCGAAATCGGAACGAAGAACTGAATTTTGTAGACGGGGCCTGTTACGGATACGGACCCGAAGAAATTCAATTTTTCTTGGAACGCAAAAGATCAGGTGAAGGTACAGAACCTTATTTGTCTTCGGATCAAATTGAGAAATTAAAATCATATCTGGGGGATTCCCCAAACTATATACTGACACCAAAGCATTTGTCTTCTTTGATGACGGCCGTTGAAAATCGCATCAACCCAAAAACCGATGCATTTGGGTGCTTAGACCCAAGCGGATATCTGCGATTTATGGAAGAAAAGGTTTACGGAGATTAAAAATCTAAGGTTTGTGCGACTTAAAACAAAGGTAAAAATATGACTTTTAACGATATTTTGAAAGAATCATGGCTATCCATCAGCGGAAATAAAATTCGCAGCTTCCTGACCGTTCTGGGCATCATTATAGGTGTTATGGCGGTGGTTATTATGGTGGCTGTGGGCGAAACTGTGGAAAAACAGATTAGTGACCAATTTTCGTCTCTGGGAACCAATACGATTATGATTCGCGCTGGCGCGGCCCAAACAGCCGGGGTTCGAACCGGAAACGTCCAAACGCTGACCATCAGTGATGCCGAAGAAGTGGCAAAATTGCCAGACATTATGGCGGCCAGCCCCATTGCAAACGGCGCTTCCCAGATTGTATATGGCAATAAGAACTGGTCTACATCAATGACCGGTGTTTACCCCGATTATATGACCGTTCAGAATATTGAAATTGAATATGGTGCGATGTTTGAACAATCCGCAGTCAGAAACGCTGCAACATACGCCATTATAGGTCCAAAGACCGCACGTGAATTAGGAATGCCGGACAATCCAGTTGGTGAAACCATTCGCGTAGGCAAAACCCCATTTGTCATTATTGGTATGGCCAAAGAACGCGGCGATAGCGCCATGGGCAGCCAGGACGATATGCTGGTTATTCCAATTACAACATTGAAAAAGCGCGTCCAGGGCAGCCGTTTTCCAAATTCTGTCAGCATGATTTCATTGAAACTGTATGAAAATGCGGACAATGTTTTGGCAACAGAACTGATTACAGCCCTATTACGCGAACGCCACAAACTGAAAGATTCTGACGTTGATGACTTTCAAATTATGGATATGAAACAGGTTATGGAAGCCATGACAACTGTAACCGGATACATGAAATTATTGCTGATTGCGATTGCCGGCGTATCCTTGCTGGTGGGTTCGATTGGCATTATGAACATGATGTTGGTATCTGTGGCCGAACGTACACGCGAAATCGGTATCCGCAAGGCGATTGGCGCCCGCGAAAAGCATATTATTACCCAGTTCTTGTCTGAATCTATCCTGATTTCTTTCTTGGGTTCTATGGTTGGTATGCTTTTAGGCATTGGATTATCTCAAGGCGTTGGACGCCTGGTACTGCATTATAACGTACCGTTCAGTGCTTGGCCGGTGGTATTATCCTTCTCGGTTGCGATTGTTGTTGGCCTGGTATCTGGTGTGACCCCGGCGATCAAAGCCGCCAAGCTGAATCCTATTGATAGTTTGCGCCACGAATAAAATCTGTACGAAACAATCAAAAAACCGGCAATTTCGCCGGTTTTCTATTACATTTTCCAGAAAATTAATTATACGAGACGATTGCGACGATTTGACCAAAGAGAGCAAGACATATAAGAATCCAACGGTCAAAGCAAGCAGGTATCCGTAGAACTCATTTTATTTTGCAAAAAAAGTTTGTTCCAGTTTTAGCTTCTTGATAAAATACATTTTATCATGACCCGTATCATCTTTGGCAACTTCAACACAATGGAAACCATAATTGATCGTGTTCTTCCAGCTATTTTTATTATCAACAGATATCTTACAGATAATTTTGCCACGTTTACGTCTGATTGCGGCCCCTTTACGCATATCCTGCAAAATACGCATCAAACCCATACCACGATAATCCGTATCCACCATCACCGCTTGAAATATGGCCATTTCGGTATCTGGAACAGGTTTAAATTCTGAGATGTCATGTTTGTATACACCATTTGGAAAATGTATTGTGGCGCTGGCAATCAGCTTTTCTTTATCGAAGATTCCATAAACAACATAATCATTATTGGCCAAAATTCTGGCCCAATCGTCATCATTACGATCTTTTAAAAAATATCTGGTTTCCGGGGCGTCAGTTATCTGTTTTTGCAGCAAAAGCAATGCGGGCAAATCACGTGCGGTCAATATTTCAATATGCATACCTTTGGATAACATAGGCAGAACTTTATGCTTTTTTGAACTTAATGCAAGAATAAAAAATGCGCAGCCCCCACAAATGGCAATGAACAGTGACAATACAGAAGTTTTCCTTATTCTTTATAATTGTTCACTGATCTTGACTGTCATCATACACAAAATATGTTGTTCCAACGTAATTTATTTTCAGATTTCCTTTGACCGCGGCACTCATATTTCCGTAATAAATCGTTCCGTTGATGCTTATGTTTAACGATGGGTTCGTTTTCTTTGCGTTTCGCAAATATATCAAATTGTCGCCATAGTGCAATACTCTTCCGCAATCACCAAATTCATCAGCACCGGCGCCATATCCGACTGTTGTAAGACCCGTCGCACATGCCGTGCGCGTTGTTGCGCCGGCCGCAGACCAATATCCGGCGCCGACGCTCTGCCCGTCTATTTGGGAATGTTGGCTGATAACCGGCGCCCAATATCCACCTATGCACGAAGTCAAGTTATAGTTATCGCAGCCAGCAATTGAATTGCCGTTATATATGGCTGATGTTCCCAAGCCGGATGTATAATAGCAATCTCTTGTGCCGTTGCAATAAGAGCCGTTATATACGAGACCTATTTTGGCGCAATGATATATGCTGGTTGCGGCACTGCATGAGACACCATAAACACAAGCGATTACGCCGAACCCATTGCTATCGCCCTCTGGACATTGATGACGCCCGTATTCGCCAGATGAAACATACGCATCTGTAAAACCTGGGCAATAATATCCACCATTGCAAGTTTCACACCCAGAGCCATTCCAATATGTCCCAGCCATACATGAAAGGATGGCCGACGATGCGTTAGAAAAGCAGCTCGTAAAAAATAACGCGGCAAAAGCGAATAAACGATAAAAAAACCAGCGTTTGGATTAGGCAATACAAGACAAAAACAAATGTCCGGAAAACCAATGATTTTTTCTACAAAAAAAGCACAGTCCAAACGCTGGCTTAGATTGTACATATCATTTTGTCTACTTTATTCAGAAAATACAAGAGGAAAAATGAATAATGTTGGCGTTTTATTTCAATCATTATCCCTTAAACTGCTCACTGACTTTGATTGTCAGTTTTCCTATCAGTTCTTGCATCTGCATGCGAGTTTCAAATTTCAGAATAATCTCCCCTGCCCCGCCGCGCTTTTCACGCAATTTTGCCGGCATGCCCAAACATTTTTTTATATTAACTTCAATTTCCTTGACTTGGGCATAAGGCATCGAATTTGATGAAAAAGACCGGCTTTTTGATGAACGGATTGAACTTTTGACTTTCTTCTCCGTATCAGCCACAGATAATTTATTTTCGATAATTTCATGCGCCATCGCCTCTGCATTTTCTGCAACTGCAATGGTTCGCCCATGAGATGCGCTTATTCTGCCCTGCTCTACCATATTTTTAACGGCTTCGGGCAAAGCATCCAGACGAATAATATTTCTAATATAGCTCTCCGATTTTCCGATTAAACGCGAAACATCGGCCAGCTCATACCCGCATTTTTCCATCAGGTTCTTATAAGCGGATGCTTCTTCGATCGGATTCAGGTTTTCACGCTGAACATTTTCAATTAAGGCGATCTCCATCGCGTTTTCATCTGTCAGAGTCTTTACCAATGCTGGTATTTCCACCAATCCCGCCATTTTACTGGCACGAAAACGGCGTTCGCCGGCAACTATTTCATATTGATGCGGACGTCCCCTGATACTGCGCAAAAGTATTGGCTGCAAAACGCCCTTTTCTTTGATGGACGCCGCCAAATCCTCCAATTCGCTTATATCGAAAGTTTTTCGCGGCTGGTCCGGATTAGCTCCGATTTGTATCAATGGGATTTGCCTGACGGCAACGCGCTCACTGCCAGCCAAAACAGAAATATCCGGGATATTACCCATATCCGCTTTCAAATCCGCCAAGCCTTTGCCTAATCCAAATTTAGACATGTTTTTTCCTTTCTTTATTCACTATTGATGCCTTCTACGATTTCTGTGGCAACGCGCAAATAGGCCTGTGCACCCGCAGAATTAAAATCATAGAACAACGCCGGCTTTCCATGACTTGGCGCCTCGGACACTCGGACATTGCGCGGAACGACTGTTCTGAAAACCCGGTTGCCGAATGTGTTTCGAACATCTTCCTCTACCGCCTTGGTCAAGCCGTAACGCTTGTCATACATTGTCAACAAAACACCCAGAATTTCCAAACTAGGACTCCAGTTTTTCCGGACTTCGGAAATAGTGTTGACTAGATGCTGTACGCCTTCCAAAGCAAAGAATTCGCACTGCAGCGGCACAATGACCGAATCCGCAGTCGTCAGTGCGTTCAACGTCAAGTAACCCAAAGCTGGCGGGCAATCCAACAGAATGTAATCGTAATGCTCTTTGATTTGTTCCAATGCATCGCGCAAACGGTATTCGCGGTTGTCCATATCCAGCAATTCTACCTCAGCCCCGGATAACGTCGGGCTGGATGGCAAAATATGCATTCCCGCCACCGCTGTAGACAAAATATTATCCGCAGCGTTCGCTGTCCCCATAATAACACCATAAACGCTTTGGCGATGCGCAGCGCGTACAAACCCCAGGCCCGTTCCTGCATTTCCCTGAGGATCCAAGTCAATTAACAGCACGCGTTTCTTGATTGCTGCTAATGATGCGCCTATATTGATAGCTGTCGTAGTTTTTCCAACGCCGCCTTTTTGATTGGCAAATGCGATAATCTTTGTCATCAAGCTTCCTTCGACTTATGGTCGTACAGTAGAAAATCCGATCGATTCGGTCAAGCATATAATAAACTTTTTCTTATTTCAACAGGGGCGGAGATTTTTTATATTAAATAACAAAGTAATATAAATGAACTAGAATATCATTTCATGTGAAATTATCTGACATTTTCAACCCGAATTATAAACCCATCGCCTGTTTTGGACGGATATAATTGATAGTCAAATCGATAGCATTTTTCAGCGTCCATAATTTCGGTTTTGATCTCACGGCCTTTTAGCAAAAAAAGCCGGCTTTTTGTAACCGACACATAATCCAAAATCTTTAACAATGAAGCAAATGCCCTTGCAGTAAAAACCAATTCTTTATCGGCCTTTTTGATAGTTTTTATAAAATTTTCCGCCCTGCCATGATAAATAGTCAGGTTTGGCAAATCTAATTCATGTTTCAAAGCTTTCAGAAAGTTTATCTTTTTACCAATCGACTCAATACAGGTAACATTCCACCCCATTATGGCCAGAACAACTCCGGGAAAACCCGCCCCACTGCCTAGATCTGCAATTCTGACGCCGGCAGGTAAATTTTCGGCTAATTGTGCAGAGTCGGCGAAATGCCTTTTGTGAACATCGTTCAAGGTGCTTGGCGCCACCAGGTTCATTCTGGTTGACCAACTGCGCAGCATGGCCTCGTACTTAATAAATTTTTCTGGAATGTTCATAAAAATTATTGTAGCATAACAAAACTATGAAAAAAATAGAAACTTTATTTGCCGGCATAAGTTTGTTTGCCGTAATCGTCACAATCAGTGGCGCTATTTGGCGCTTTGCGTATCCCGCTCAAACGACACTACATACTCAAGAATATCAGGCGACTCGTTTTGGCGCATTTCTGGCCAGCCAGCACGCAATACATGTCAATGATTTCGATAAGGCGGCCGAATTCGCTGCTGATTTTGAAGATACCGAACTTCCAATCGTTTTGAATACCGCCATTCTGGCAGATTTCCTGAGTGGTAAAATGTTGTCCAAGGCAGAATTGCTTCGAGATGAAAAAGGCATGGCCGCACGGTTGATTTATGACGCATATTTGCTGGAAAAAGGCGACTGGAAGGGGATTTATGAAAGACATAAGAAAGATGAATCTGCCCTGACAGCGCCGTTGCGCATTTGGTCTTCGGTAGCAATGGGTAAGTCTGCGGAGGCCTTGAAATTCATCGACGCGTTAAAGACAAAGAATTCGTGGAAAGCCTTTATTCGTGGCCAGATTTATGCGGAAAACAACCAATTTGACAAAGCTGCCAAAGAATTCGCCAAGGTTTCCGTTGATTTTATGAATATCAATGATTACCTGTATATCATTTCATTTTACAAAAATCATGAAAAGGTCGACGCTGCCAATAAATTAAGGTCCGACTTCACAGAGCGCCCCGGTAGCATGTACATGCTGAACGTAAAAACTTCTGCGGATTGGGAAAATTATTCAGGTTTGAACAATTCATTGGCTTTCAGCCTGATTCAAAGTGTTTCCCATACTCAGATAATGATGTATTCGGACTTTTCTTTATTACTTCTGCGCCTTGCGGAAACGTCACATTGGGGAAAGTCCGGGGATACGAACGCGCTGAATTACTATTTGGGACAGTACTTTTATAATAATGGCGGAGATTATAAAAAGCACTTTCTGGCCATTGATCCGAACAGTCCTTTTTTTTCATTCGCCATGATGAAAATTGCTGAAAAAACCGGTGATATTGACGAATTAAGGACCGCGGCAGAGGCAAATCCGCTATTTGTTCCGGCAATGAACAAGCTGGTCGCTCGCTATGTTCAGCAAGGCGATAAAAAAAGGGCGCTGAACGTTGCGGACCGTGCGTTAAAGAATGACAATTTGACAGAAACCGGACGGGCGTTTCTTTTGAAAACACGCGCCTATATTAATTTGACTTTCAATAACCTGGACGCCGCCCAGACGGATATCCGCGCGGCTGCCGACGTATTGCCGTTAGACGCCGGAATTCTAGCGATTCAGTCCAAGATATGGTCCTATGAAAGACGCGAATTGGAAACTGCGTATGAATATGCGATCGCATTAGTGCGCCGGAATCCGACCGAGATCGAATCCTGGGACGCGCTAGGGATGGCGGTTTGGGCTCGAGAAGGGGCGGATGCCGCGCTGGAAGTGGTGGAAAGGGTAGGGCAGGTATCCGAAAGCTGTTCCGTTTTATTTGAACATCTGGGTGATTTGCATGCAGAGCTGGGGAATAAAAAGCTTGCCAAAGACGCCTATTTGCGGGCTATTGATTTATCGGCTGACGGCTTGACAATTATCCCAAAATTGGAAAATAAAATAAAAAATCTGAAATAAGGATGCAAGATATGAAAATTGGTGTCTTGGGCGCGGGCGCATGGGGAACTGCTTTAGCTATTACATCCGCAAGGGTCGAAAACAATGTCACTTTATGGTCTTATGACGGCCAATACGCCAATTTTGACGGTGTTCAAATGCCGCAGAATATCAAGGTAACAGGCATTATGGATGATTTGGAAACCGCCGATGCTTGGCTAATTGCAACGCCCGCCCTTTTTTTTCGTGAAACTTTATTGAACAGCCGCGCCTTTTACAAAGGCCAGCCTGTTATTATATGCACCAAAGGAATCGAGGCTTCTACGCATAAATTTATGTCGGAAATCATGGACGAGGAATTGCCAGAATGCACTGATTACGGCATTTTGTCTGGTCCGCAATTTGCCAAGGAAGTTGCAGGCGGCATTTTGACCGGCAGTACATTAGCCGGAACCGAAAAGGCAATTATTGCCGGATCCGAGGCATTAAAAGAATTATATCTTGAAATATCAGATGACGTTATTGGTGCTGAAATCTGTGGGATTGGCAAAAACGCCGTGGCATTGGTGGTGGGTTTCGCAAGTGTTGAAATGGGTGGCGAAAACAATAAAGCTCTGATATTTACACTTGCTTGGAATGAAGTGGTCAAATTTGGCTTGGCAAATGGAGCAAAAATCGATACTTTTCTGAAATTATGCGGCTTGGGGGACCTGTATTTATCCGCGACATCCAAGACCAGCCGTAATTATTTCGCCGGCATTTCAATAGCAAAAAACAAACTAATTATCGGAACCGTAGAGGGAATCGCAGCATTAAACGGCTTGGTATACCGTGCATCAAAGCAAAACATCAACATGCCTATCTTGGCTGATATGCGTGAAAAACTAAATGTGTAATTTGTTAACAAAGCCCTAAAAAGGCCGGGGGGTAACAAAAAACAAATCGAATAAAAACAACAAAATACCGGTGATTTCATATGAAATCTGGCGTAAAATGTAATTTGCAACAGACGCTCTTGTCTTATAATCTTCCTATTAAATTGATATACTGGTTGTTTTACTTGTTTTTTATCATTATGATTAACAAAATACCGGTTTTTTTAACGATTTTAAGTATTCTTTGTAATTAAAAGTCCAAACAATGCATTTTTGCCACCCATAAAATCTAGTGATAACATTTTTATGCCAGCGTTTTTGATTACTTTTTATTTGCCGCCGTCACACCGAGAAAAGTAAAACACCTGGAAGAAAAACATATTATTTACGTCAGATAGGGAAAATACCAAACCTTATCATAGAGGAGCTGTGAATAAAATACGACTGCTGTGGATTGATCTTTAATATAATATAAAATAATATCGTCATGACGCGCATCTGCGATGTGTTATGATTGTATTTATCGGAATATGTTCGCAGATATAAAACAAATATCCATAGTAATGAATCAATTTAAAAAAAGTGATCAGATCAATCTTTGTTGCGCGAACATAGGCGCACAAAAAAAAACAAATAGTATGAAAATTTATTCACACAAATCGGATTAAAATCATATTCTAGCTTATGCAGCCGGTAGGTATTTATATGACTGTTTTCTCTGTTTCATTTTTGTAAAAAAATGATAAATTTTTTTCAAAAACGACGCTTATTCATCCAAGATTCATTCAAGTGCATTTTATCGGGACTTTCAAAAAAGTAACTGTCTTAAAAAGTCAATTCTGAGTTTATCTACAGGAAACCATCTCCAGCGAGTTTGCACAAAAAATCCTGGGAACCTGGACATTTAGAATTCATTATCAGGAAACGTTGTTTTTAAGTACAGAAACATATTGCCGCATATTCTTTGGGTCAAAATCCAACATATTTTTATGTTTTCAATCTAAAAACGCATTATTAAAACGATTCGGCGACAATCCCGCGGCGAATTATTGTCCCAACGATTGCGATCGTGTGTGAAAAGGTAAGAATAATGTCGTCGATTTGGCTTTGCATTCATAAAATCAGAATTTGGCGCCGAAAAAAAGATGAACATGAATCAAAGCAAAGAAAAACCCGCCGCCGCGGGTTTAATTTTCCAACAACGAGATAATTATTTAACTGTC
Organism: Rickettsiales bacterium; assembly: GCA_031259745.1. GTDB lineage: Bacteria > Pseudomonadota > Alphaproteobacteria > Rs-D84 > Rs-D84 > JAIRLB01. The sequence goes on from JAIRLB010000024.1 coordinate 15,204, forward strand.
GTTGTCGCGTTGCGATTCTGAGCCCAAACTTTTTCGCCTGTGCCCCTGACCGCCGGACGTTCCTTGCCATAAGAGATTGTGGAAACACGCACAGATTCGACACCGTCCTTAACCAACACAGACTTTGCGGCATTCGCGCGGCGCGCGCCTAACGCTAAGTTGTATTCTGTCGAACCGCGTTCGTCGCAGTTGCCAGCTATCTGGATTTTCGTATCCTTATGATTTTTCATATATAAAGATTGCCCCAGCAAGTTTTCGCGAGCTTCTGCAGAAATTTCAGCAGAATCAAATGCAAAGAAAACTTTCTGACCATTCACATCGGCCGGCTCTACGATAGTTGAACCGCCGCATGCAGCCAGCAACCCAGCGATACCGGCCAACATGGCCAAGTTTTTTATTTTCATGAAAATACTCCCTTGTATTTTTGTTGTTCGTTTATTAGTCTATATCAAAATATTCGCAAAATCAAGGAAAAAGGCAATGAGATTAAATTCTTTACGCGATTTGGAGCTTGCTGGCATAAGATGGGAACTGTGTGAAAATCAGTCGAAAAAGGTATCATCGCGAAAATCAAACCCCGTTCGTGCCGAAGTTGCCCCAAAGCGGACATCAGTATCATCGGCCGCGTTCGGATTTGCGCCTGATGCGGCCGTGATACCGCCGGCTGCGCCGATCGCGCTATCTTCAGCACAAAGCTGCGCGGAAGGCGCATCAAACTTATCCGCGCTATGTGGGGCAATTGCCGGGTTTAATCATCCTTTGAAGCAATTTGTAAAGAATGCCGTCATGCCGCACTTTGCCGAAAACCGAGGAGCTGGGCTGTTGATCATCACAGACGCCCCTTCGGCTGATGATGACGGCAATGCAAAAATATTGACGGGCACAGCAGGCGAACTGATGAATAAAATGCTTGGGGCAATCGGACTGTCTCGCGACACGGTATCGATCGCGCCGCTCGTATTCTGGCGAACACCGGGCGGCCGTATTCCTGCACGCGAAGAATTGGATTTGGCGAAACCGTTTGTCGACCGAGCTATTGTACTTTTGAAACCAAAAGCCATTTTAACCTTGGGAATTTTGACAGCGGCCGAGATTGCAAAAGCAAAACTGCCAAAAGATCACGGCGGTCAGTTTGAATCCGAAAACGGAATCCCAGTTTTTCCGATTTATCATCCCAATTATCTTATGTTGAAACCGGACGCGAAAAAAGATGCATGGGTGGCGTTGCAGAAATTGCAAAAATTCTTGAAAAATTCCCCGGAACCATTATAATAACTCATAGACTATTAAAGGAGCCTACCATTAAACCAACATTCAACCGTGACAATCGCCGCGACCCGGGGCCGCGCATGAATAGCAAAATTTCTGCCAAGAGCGTCCAAGTAATCGACGCAAATGGCGCAAATTTGGACATAATGCCAACGCCGCAGGCTTTGCAGATGGCCGCAGATCAGAATATGGATTTGGTCGAGATTAATGCGACCAGTGTACCGCCCATTGTAAAGATTATGGATTACGGCAAGTTCAAGTATGATCAGAAAAAAAAGGCATCCGAGGCCCGCAAAAATCAAAAAAACACAGAACTAAGAGAAATATGGGTAAAGCCGTTTATTGAAGAAAACGACTTCAATATCAAAATGAAAAAGGTATTTCAATTCTTGGAAGATGGCGACAAGATTAAAATTTCGGTAATGACCAAGGGCTCTAAGACGGTTCTGGCGCGCGGCAAAGACGCAATTCCTGAACTGTTCTCGAGGATTGTTGAGGCTATCGGCGATAAAGGGATATTGGAAAGCAAATCCAAACCTGACGAGCGGACCAAATCGATTATCGTGGCGCCGCAAAAGACTGCAAAGTAATAAAAAAGCGACCGGTTGGTTGCGTTTTTTCAACTTTTTTTATTCGTCGGTTAACCCCCTACCGATGTTGCCTGCATTCTTGCTTTTTATCTTTATGCTTATGTACGTGCTGTCACCGCCATACATCGCACCGACCGTTTGCAAGTCGCACACGGGCATGCATTTTCCATTCCATATCACAACTTCGGTTCCGAATTTCTTTCCTGCTGTCGGACTTTTTGTGTCGTCGGGTTCATTTTCTCCGCACAAAATATTCCAGCAAATCCCATCGGACTTAGATGAGGTTTGGGACAGCCCGTTGCATGATATGCATTTTTTATAATCCACTGTTCCATCCGATTTGCCCTCAAAATAGCTTCCTTCGGGACAACGTCTGGCCCAGCATTTTTTTTCTTCATTCATTACGATCACCGTAATCAAGCTATCGGCGCCATCAGATGCATCCGGACACCAGCCGCCGTCTTCTTCCCCCCACCGGTCATTACACCACCACGTCCAATCGCAGCGGTTGCATTTCTTCTGTTTGCCTGGATTCGATGACAATATCACGTGGCCCTTGCTGTGCGTTTCATCCACACCGCCGTCGCATCCGCATCCATGCGTCCTGCCCCAATAATCTGTCACGATATCATCGCCGCTGCATTTCGCAAACACGCTTATGGGTAACAGCGCGAGCGCGAAAATTAAAAACAATATTTTTTTCATTCAAGTTCCTCCTTGGTTAAAAAGCCGCCGAAAAATATGGCGGCAGGAGGTTCATAACTATTAGTTTTGGAAAATAGTGGCGTGCTTTCAATATATAGCGCACCCCTCCTGCCTTTGCAGGAGAAACTTATCGTCCTTTCGGACGCCAAAACTAAAAGGGTTATGAAGCCCTGGCACCGGAATATTTTCCGAAGCTGTCGGAATTATAGCATGCGCCGCGCAAAATTTGAAAGAATTATTTTTATTGCATCGAATGAAACTTTTGCTACAATGTCGGTCGCGCGGGTGATTAGCTCAGCTGGTTAGAGCGTTACGTTGACATCGTAAAGGCCGTTGGTTCGAGTCCAATATCACCCACCACTAATTTTTATTGAGCGAAGCGAGGACTAAAATCGAGTGTCCGGTGCAAGGCCGGATAAGCAGAATTCAGAAGTTGCCCGCCATCTGATTCGACAAACATGATTTATGATGTAAGATTTTCACAATCCCATATGATGCGCGTTCGCGCATAATCCTTTGATATTCCTCTTTACACATTCTGATTTAAGATTTACACTTTATAATAACAAAGAGAATTAACATGACTAAAAAATATTTGATAACCAGCGCGCTGCCTTATGTAAACAACGATTTGTCTCTTGGAATATTAATCGGCTGCCTGTTGCCATCGGACGTTTATGCCCGCTTTTGTCGAATGGCTGGACGCGATGTTTTATTTATCTGCGGAGATGACATGCACGGAACGCCGTCAGAAGTCGGCGCAAAACAAGCCGGCATATCCGTTGAAGAATATACGGACAGATACCACCAGTCGCATTTGCAATCCGTCCGAGATTTTAACTTGTCATTTGATATATACGGAACTACACACACAAAGCAAAGTGAAGCAATTATTCACGATGTTTTTTCCAAACTGGACAAGAATGGGTTTATTGAAGAAAAGATCATGACCCAGCCGTTTTCACTCGACGATAACATGTTTTTATCCGACCGCCAGATAGAAGGAACCTGCCCGAAATGCGGATACGCGCACGCTCGTGGCGATGAATGCCCGAAATGTCTGGCTCTGCTGGAACCGCGCGACCTGATAAATCCATATTCCGCGATTTCCGGCGGGAAAAACATAAAGTGGCGCGATACCAAACATTTGTTTTACATGGCCAGCAAAACAACGTCCTTATTGCGCAGCTGGATAGATTCGCGAATCGGGTGGCCAAAAACGGCAACATCAATTGCCAATAAATGGATGGACGAAGGATTGCAAGACCGCGCAATTACGCGCGATTTAAGGTGGGGTATTTCCATTAACAAACCGGGGTATGAAAACAAGGTTTTTTATGTCTGGTTTGACGCTCCATGGGGATATGTTTCGATGTCCCAAATCGCGCGTCCGAATGACTGGTCCGATTGGTGGAAAGGCGGCGAAAACTGCCATTACACTCAATTTATGGGCAAGGACAATGTCGCGTTTCATTCAATATTCTTTCCGGGTCAGGAACTGGCGACCGGTGATAACTGGAAAACCGTAGATGTTTTAAAGGCTATGAATTTTCTGAACTTTGAAGGTGCAAAGATTTCCAAAAGAACAAGCAACGGCATATTTATGCCGGATGCTGTAAAAGATGCGCCGGCCGATTGCTGGCGCTATGCGCTTATCGCATCCGCGCCGGAAACGGACGATACTGATTTTACAATCCGTCGGTTCGCCGACATCGTGAACAAAGACCTGAACGGAATGCTGGGCAACTTTGTCTCGCGCGTCTGCAAGCTGGCTGAGAAGAATTTCGGCAGCCGGGTCCCGTCTGCAAAACAAGGCGGATTCGGCATTGATTCCAGAATAAATGAAAAGCTGGAAGAGCTGACGGACGCGCTGGACGCTTGCGAGTTCCGCCCGGCAATCGCCGCATTGCGCGGTCTGTGGGCGATCGGCAACGAATTTATGACCGAAACGGAGCCTTGGACGCTGGTCAAAAACGGCAATACGGACGTGGCCGGCGCGGTCTTGAACGAATGTTTCCAGCTGATTGACCTTTATGCACGGGTCAGTGCGCCGTTCATTCCGGATGCGGCGGAAAATATTCAAAACATCTTTGCCGGAAGACATGATTTGTCGTGGCCGACTGAATACGAGCGCCGAATCGCGTATGGAGAGGAATTTTCAGTTCCGGAAAATTTGTTTGAGCGAATCGATGACGCGCGCGTTGCCGAATTAACTGACAAATACTCAAAAAAGCCGGTTGCTCCGCCAAAAATCGTGGTTGCAAAGATTTTGGAAGTAGCCGCGCACCCGACCAAGGAAGGCTTGTCAATACTAACGATTGACGCTGGCGAAACGAAGCCGTTGCAAATCGTCTGCGGCGCGCCGAACGTCCGCGCCGGATTAATCGGTGTCTTGGCCAAGATTGGCGCTGTTCTGCCCGGTCAGAAAAAGCCGATAACACTGCGCGCCGTGCAGAATGTCGAATCGTTCGGCATGATGCTGTCCGCAGCGGAAATAGGCGAGGGCAGCGATTGCGACAATATTTTGGAGCTGCCGCAGGACTTCGCTATTGGAAAAGAATTCGAGATAAGATGACAGACAGCAAACCAGAAATCATAAAATTGGTCTTGGTTTCCTGCTGCGCCCCGTGCTCTTGCGGGGCAATCAGGCAATTGGCGGACGGCGGAATTCCCGGTGTGTGGGATTTCATCGTCTTGTTTTATAACCCGAATATTTATCCCGATGACGAGTATCGAAAAAGATTGGCAGAACAAATCCGTTATTGCGAGACGCTCGGCGTTAAATACGCGGTCGGACTGTACGACCATAACACCTGGCTGTCGGAAATACGCGGTTTGGAATCCCGGCCCGAGCGCGGAGCGCGATGCTCTGCATGTTTTAAGCATCGATTCAGGTTTGCCCAGAAATTCGCATCGGAAAACGGATACAACGCGATTGCCTCCGTTCTGGGCGTATCAAGATATAAAAACCAAGCCCAGGTCGACGCCTGCGCGGCAGAAGTCCTGACCGAAGTAAAGTACATGCTCGTAACATGGAATGATTCGTTAAAACGAGAAATATCGAAAAACACCAGCTTTTATCGCCAAAATTATTGCGGCTGCGAATTTTCAATGCGCCAAGTGCATTGAATTTATAATTTGCGATCCGCAATTTATGATTTATAATCGCAAAAACAAAAGAGGGAAACATGTCGTCAATATTTATTTTTCCTGGCCAGGGTTCCCAGGCCGTGGGAATGGGCAAGGGTTTATATGACAATCATGCGGCGGCGCGCGCTGTATTCGACGAGGTCGACGATGCCTTGAATCAAAAATTATCCGATATTATCTTCAACGGCCCGATCGAGGAATTGACGCTAACCGCGAATGTACAGCCTGCGATTATGGCCGTATCAATCGCGATGCTGCGCGTTGCTGATCCTGAAATAACGCCTTTTGTGGCGGGACATTCCTTGGGCGAATACACGGCGTTATGCGCGGCCGACGCCCTGACTCTGGCAGACACTGCCAGACTGTTACGCCTGCGCGGAGACGCTATGCAGCGCGCCGTGCCGGTGGGCCAGGGCGCGATGGCCGTGGTCTTGGGATTAGACATAGGAACATTGACGGCTATCTGCCGCCGGGCCGAAGAACAGGCCGGTGGAAACATGGTATGCGACATTGCCAACGACAATGCTCCGGGCCAGGTCGTCATATCGGGTTCCAAGCCCGCCATCGAGGTCGCAATGGAATTGGCCAAAGAGGCGGACGCCAAGCGCGCGATGCTGCTGCCGCTGTCAGTACCGCCCCATTCGCGCCTGATGGCTCCGGTGTCCGAAGAAATGCTGGGCGCGCTGAACGAAATCCAGATGAACGCGCCGATCGTGCCGCTGATTTCCAATAAAACCTGCATGCCTATGACAGATATAGGCGAAATCAAAGAGGCGCTGGTTTACCAAATTACTCACGGCGTACGCTGGCGTGAAACCATTTTCGGACTGCCTGCCTTGGGTGTTACAGAAACGATCGAGGTCGGTCCTGGCAATATTTTGACAGGATTGACGCCGCGCATTGT
>JAIRLB010000078.1 GCA_031259745.1 Rickettsiales bacterium
AACGGACAAGACTTCGTGCACCCCGTACAGTTGCGGGGATACTATTACCAGCGTGACAGCAAAAGCCGGGTATTATGTCAATGGAACATCTTGCTCTATATGTCCGGCGGGAACATACCAAGGCACGAATGGCAGCACGGCGACATATTGTACAGCATGTCCGGCTGGAACGTATAATGCATCAGCCGGTCAAAGCAGTTGCGGAGCCTGCACTAATAAGCCCGCAAATTCGAGTTATACGGGCGGCGCAGCTGCGGACAATTGCCAATGGGTGTGCGACAATGGATATTATCTATCCGGCGGCAGCTGTGTTGCCTGCGGAAACGGATATTATTGCAATAATAACAACCGATATTCCTGCTGGGATGTCAACCCTCATACGAATTTACAGAATGTAACTTCCGTTGTAAACGGCAGTTGGGGTGATAATTATGCTTCGGACGCATCCCAATGCATCTGCGATTGGTATTTCTCGGACGAAAGGCGCGTTCAGTATATACAAGAAGTACAATGTACACTCGGCCCTAGCGGTAATACCTATACTGTTTACCAATGGTGTCGTCCTGGCTATTATGCGATAAACCCGTTAGGATGGGGTGACTGGTATACTGATTGTGCACAATGCACGAATGCACCGGCTAATGCCACATATACAGGGTATGGTATTCCATCCCAGATATATGCCGAGGATGGCAATAATTGCGCGTGGACGTGCAATGACGGATATAGTCTGACTGATGCCGGAACATGCGAGCTATTATGCGCCACTGGAATTACAAAGCTACGGACAAATAGCCTATCGATACCATTGTATGCATCAAAGCAGACATCGCCTGCATTGGCGGTGGGAACATCAGGCGGAACATGTTATGCTAATTTGGCATCAGGCGGATCGTCTGGCGCGATAAACATAAGCTATTCGGGCGGTACATATCATACGATAAAGTAGGCATGCGGCGAATTATCTATCTTTCGTTATAAAGAACAAGGTTGCTGACAGGCGAATAAATATAAGTGGCGCAATTTATTATGGAAATATGTCTGCTACCGCAAAAGGCAAATTGCGCATTAACTCCGGTGGGACAATATATTCGGTATAAGATGATAGACATTGGCACTAAAATTATGATATAATATTTGAAAATATAAAGAGATTGTAAAGAACTCTCATTAAAGGATCCTAATATGGAAAATTTGAAAAGATTGAAAGAGCAATTGGCGGTGATTGAATCTGCTGATTTAAGAAATAATTATTCTTATAATGATGTGCTGAACGAATATGCCGATTTGCAAAGAAAGCTTAGTTATAAATTTGGAAAGCTTGAAGATTCTTTCAGCTACAAAGAGTATATTGAATACAAAAATGCAATAATAGAGCCTGTCTTGGGCGGAATAGGCACGTTTTTCAATTTTTATGGTGATAAATTCGGCGGCTTTGCGGAAAATTATGAGAAATTGGCGAATTTGCAATTGCCGAAAAACATGAAAAAACAGCAAGTCGATGTCATAAACGAGATTCGTGCAAGCATTAAAGAATTTAAGGATATGGTAAAGAAGTGCTTTGGCGTTGATTCCCGGGATAAATTTGCCGAAATATACGGCGGAGATTATCGCATAAGAAATAATATCAAAGGGCTTGCGGCGCAAAAATATAAACTGCTGGTATCTGATATTAAGAAAGAGCAGGATTTTCTGAAAAGAAAAGAGGCAGAATCACAAGAGTTCGAAAGGCAAAACGAAATGCGTAGGAAAATCGAAGTGGAAAATGCGCGTTCGAATGAAAATGTGAAAGCTAGGAATTTGGAAATTACAAAGTCGGCGGCGGCAAAAGTGAAATCACTGACGGGCGGGAATCCTGGCGAAGTCAGCGGCGTTGTCAAGATTAATGAAATTGCCAAAAAGAAAATCGCCAACAAAAAGCATTTGTTCAAAATAAACTCGGCGCGCATGTTGGCCCGTACAGGCAATGACAAGGAAAAATATAGAGTTGTTCAAGAGATTAGAAAGAATTACCCTGAATTGGAGCCTGAGGTAAAGCGGCTGGTGCAGGCTGCCAGAAAGAGAGGAAACAGAGAATAATAAAAATCCCTTAGATTTGAACTGTATCCCAAAAAGAATAGAAGGAATAAAAATCCTTTTTTGGTTACGTTGCTGGTTCTAGAAGATGGCTCCGATATTCTTTCGGAATCATCTTTTTTTGTTTCCATTGACTACGTTCAGTATTATAATATTTTACATAATTTTCATAATATCTTCCTTAATATGTTGTCACATACGTAGCCAACAATGGCGCTTGTGCCCCGAATCCGTAAGATGATAAAAATCATACGCAAACGTCAACAATATTCGTCGTTTCTGCAAGGGCAGAAGCGGAAGAGAATTCGCTGTGTCACAACGGTAATAAACTTTGTCTATTGTCAAAAAACTGTATTGCGTGACAAAAAATCACATGGCGGCGATTTTTTTAACCAGACGGGACACCTTGCGCGCCGCGCGTTTCTTGGGCATAATCTTGCCTGCGGCCTTCATTATTTTGCTTTCGGCCGCGCGCGCGGCAACGATTGCCGCCGCCTTGTCGCCGGATTCTATCGCCTTGATTGCTTTCTTTGTCACGGTCTTGACAAAAGAGCGGCGCGCCGTGTTGACCGCGTTCTTTTTTGCGGTTACCAAGATTCTTTTTTTAGATGACTTGTGATTTGCCACGTTATTATCCTTTTATTTATTTGGACGATAATACAAAGAATTTCAACATTTGGGAAGTTAATGGAATACCGGGCCGTCGATGAAATAAACCCATGCCGCGGCCGCAATTGAATCACATTCCACACCCAATGGGGCGACCTGAAATTATATGCCTGTTGTGATTATGACAATTGTTATTGAAATAAACACGCGGCTTTGCAATAATTTGCCCGTCGCAAAATGATGTCAAAATTATTTATCATCATCTTTGTTCAAGGACTATTTTATAGTAAACAAATAAGAAATCAAGGAGAAACAGCATGACATATGTTATCGGTATTGCAATTTCATACCTGCTGGGTTCTGTCCCATTCGGGTTGCTGCTGACAAAATTAGCGGGCAAGGGCGACCTACGCCGGATTGGCAGCGGAAACATAGGCGCGACCAATGTCATGCGGGCGGGCGGGTTGAAACTGGCCGGTCTGGTCTGGATATTGGATATGGCCAAGGCGGCGGCGGCCGCTTGTCTGGGCTGGTGCCTGGCTGGCGAAGGGTTTGCCGCATGGTGCGGATTTGCAGTCGTCATAGGCCATTGTTATCCAGTCTGGCTAAGGTTCAATGGCGGAAAAGGCAATTCATCCATGTTCGGCGTTCTGCTGGCAGTCAGCCCATTCTCGTTTGTCATCGTCGGAATAGAATGGCTGCTGATTGCGCTTGCGACGGGATTTTCTTCCGCGGGCGCGATTGCGGGATTCTTGGTTCTGCCTTTCCTGGGATTTGCAATAGGCGTCCAGGTTGGCTGGGCGTTTGCAGCAACCGCAATATTGTGTCTGTGGCGTCATCGCGAAAATATCAGACGACTGATAAAAGGGGCCGAATCCAAGATAGAATGGAAATGGAAAAAGTAAAATTGCCGCGCATCTGTTTATTTTCACTTTATTTAAGAGGTAATTCATGGTATAGTGCAATTGTAATAGGTTAAGGAAATTCATATGAAAAAAGCATTATCTTTTTTGACAATCGCATTGGTTGGCGCATCTGCTTTTGCCACGCAACCGCAGCCGAGTCGCCAAAGCATGGCCGCTCAGTTCGGCGCCGTGCCGCGCGCAACGGCGTCCAAGAATCAGATATCTGCCGCCGCCGCCGCTGTCGAGTCGATTCCTGAAAAAGCCAGCATCAGGGCCGAAACGCCGGTTGCCGCCGTTCCCGCGGACAAGCGCAACAAGGAAAAACAGGCCTGCCTGAACAATAATATCGGGGTGGGAAATACTTTTGTCTGGGCATCGCGTTACAGCAATGTTAATAATTATGCATCTATGGTTGAAGATACGGAAGATCCTGAAAACAATGTCTGTTTCGTTCGCGTCGAATTAAAATCTTCCAATACCAAAGTCAGCGTTTCCGACATACCGGCCGTTTATTATGAAATGGGCCGCGTTATTACATGCGGGTCGTGGGCGGATTCCAAGAAATTGGAAGGACGCATACTGGATGCCAAGAAATCCGCCAGAACATGGGGAACCGTTGCCGGTGTGGTTGGCGGTGCCGGCGTTGGCGTTGGCGCCATGGAATTGTTCGGCAATAAATTGATTGGTGGCAGCGTGCAGGGACAAAAGGCTTTGTCTGCCGATGAATTGCTGCGTTCACAGCTGACCGTTATGAAAGAGAAAAAAGATCCTGAATACGGCAGGTTTATGAAAGAGTTGGAAACCTTGAAACAAGAATGTGAAAGCAGTGAAGTCTGGAAAGACAAAAAACCAGATGAATGTGATGCGATTAACTATGAAGCATTCCTGAGCATATAATTTCTGATTTGCATAAGCCGTGAACCGTTTATGGGGTGAATCATTATTCGCCCCTGTTTTTTTATTCTTCGTACCTGTTACTTTTTTTTGTTCACGGTTCGCAACTTTCGATTCACGAGTTTATAATTTATCTTTATTCGTTTTGGTTAAAATCTTATACTGCCTATCATGACGGATTTGTTTCATAAGCTTTTGATATTGCGAACGCCTGGAATCGGCCCGGTTAAATATGCGGACTTGATTCGCAAATTTGGCGGCGCGGCATCGGCGGCGGATTCATTGGCTCATAATCAAGAATTCAAAGACTCCGTATATAAGGAAATAGAGCAGGCCGAAGTACTCGGGATAAAATACCTGTGCGATGACGATGCGTTGTATCCGCCCAATCTTCGCAAAATAAAAAATCATCCGCCCATTCTGACAGTTCGTGGAAATATGGATGTATTGTCCAAACCGGCCGTGGCAATGGTCGGTACGCGTCATGCGACAGGGGCGGGCCTGAAATTTGTGTCGGAACTGGCAGAATCTTTTGCCGGACACGGCCATGCGGTCGTCAGCGGCATGGCCATGGGCACGGATTCCGCAGCGCATGCGGGGGCGTTGCGCGCCGCCGGCGATTCGCGGACAATTGCCGTCTTGGCTGGCGGCGCGGATTATATATGGCCGTTGGAAAATGAATCTCTGTACCGCAAAATAATAGAACGCGGCGCCGTTGTCAGCGAAATGCCCGTTGGCCTGCAACCGATGGCAAGCAATTTTATCCAACGCAATCGCTGGATTGCCGGATTGGCCGACAGGCTGATTCTAGGCGAGGCCGATCTGAAATCGGGCAGCATGACCACGGCGCGATTCGCAATCGAATACG
>JAIRLB010000080.1 GCA_031259745.1 Rickettsiales bacterium
CAAATGCGGTTAATCTGCGTCTGGCCGGCAGTTTTGATTTTGGCGGGGAAACATTAAAGGTATCGCTGACAACAGTGCCGGTGCGCGGTTTAAAGCTGTCGTTGACGGGGGATATGGTCAATTCAACGGAATTTTCCGGCAATTTGGCCGAACCGAGTATGAATATAAACGGTTCCGCCGTGGCGGGCAAGGTTGCGTCAGCAACCCTCATCGGATTATTGCTGGCGCCGGTTACCGGCGGAATTGGCCTTGTCGCAGGTTCTGGCGTCGGCTGGCTGGCTGGCGATTTGATTGAAAATTGGCTGTCGGACGAGCATCCGTGCAAGACGGCCATGGACAAAGGGGCGCCGAAAAAAGATGGCGATCCGGACTGGCTGAATGCCCCGATGGCCGAACTGGTCAGCGGCTTGATAAAATAGTAGGCTCAACTTACAAGAAAGTATCTTTATATTTGTTGTATTTCCCCGCCAAAGGGCCCGGGAACCGCGCCCCTACAAGTATGCAAAAGATACTTTCTTGTCATTTAAGCCAAATTAAAATTCTGAAATTATTCAAGACCACCATTGTAAAAGTCAACAATATCGCTGACAGTTTTTGAAAAGTAAAAAGGTATGTTATATATTTTACAATACATGCAAAGAAAAATCAAATTTCCGCCCTTTATAGGACAAAATAGTATAATTTCTTTACCGTTTTCTTTCTGTCCGTTTAATACTAAATTCTGTCTTCGAAACTCTTGACATGCACAATCGCGCCGCCCTGGGCATGCCCGAATAGGCATCCAAATCTATCATCTTGGTCGTATCCGAAGAAATAGGGGATGTTTCTATTGCTGAAAAGGGATATTTGAAGAAGTATGACGATATGAGGAAATTAAAATCAAAGCTGGAAAAGGTCATCAAGAAATAAAAGACATTGTCCTTTTTGCTCTTGCGCCGAATCGGCATTTTTTGCTAAACTTAGACCAAAGAATGTGGGTCATATACATTTAACAGGAGCTAAGTTATGGAATTTTCAGTATTTCGCCAGGTATTGATTCGCGCGCTGGGTCACATGCAGTCCATCGTGGAAAAACGCGCGACCCTGCCGATTTTGATGAATGTCAAGATTGATGTCGCGGACGATATGGTTTTGTCCGCGACAAATGTCGATCTTGAACTGGTTGAACACGTTGCAGCGGATATTACTTTGCCCGGCAAAACCACGGTGCCGGTGCAGATGTTGTACGACATTGTCCGCAAGCTGCCGGATGACGCTGAAATCAGCTTTAAGCAGACCGGCGACCAGCTGGTCGTCAGCAGCGGCCGCGCGGTCTTTCGTCTGCCGACATTGCCAGCGGAAAACTTTCCTGCGATGGCCGGGGCGAATCTGACGACGAAATTCCAAATGACAACCGGCGATTTGGGACATCTTGTTAATAAGACAAGGTTTGCCATTCCAGTGGATGATGTGCGTTATCACTTGGGCGGAATTTATTTCCATATTACCGATGAAGGCAAAGGCAAAATGCTGACCTCTGTCGCAACGGACGCCCAGCGCTTGGCTTTATGCGAAATGCCCGCGCCCGGCGGCAGCGGGGAAATGCCATCTGTCATCCTGCCGCGCCGCGTTATCGGCGAATTGTCCAAATTGCTGGAAGACGCGACTGTCGACGATGTCGTGGTCGAACTGTCCGATACCAAGGCACGGTTTTCGGTCGGCGCAGCGACATTGACATCTAAATTAGTTGATGCCCAGTATCCGAACTATCGCGTTGTGATTCCAAAGGGTAATGACAAGATTGCGCTGTTTGACAGAAAGCAGTTTGTGTCTGCGGTCGACTTGGTTTCCGTCGCATCCGTTGACAAGACCAAATCGGTGCAGCTTGAATTTTCCATGAACAAATTGGTATTGAGCGCATCCAGCCCCGACGCCGGAACCGCGACCCAGGAACTGGATATTGAATACAATGGCGACAATGTGTTCAAAATCCTGTTCAGCGTCAAATTCTTGCTGGACATCACCAGCCAGCTGGATGGCGACAAGTTCCAGATGGAAATGCAGGATCCGATGTCTCCGACCATTATCAAGTCGACGGACAAAAAGAACGATGCGCTGTACGTGCTGATGCCTTTGAAGATGTGAAAAAACCGCCAATCGGCGGTTTCTTGTTGACGCAAGGCATCATGCGGCAAGCCCGATGTATTATTTACCGATGTATTCTTGTGCAAAAAAATCTGTAAATGCAAACCCGATGCCAAAATACGGCGATATTGTATGAGTTTTGTCTGCCTATTAAGAAATAGGCTCAACTGACAAGAAATAAAACATTTTTGTCAATTCTAGATTGAAATCGATGAAATTTATGATAAAATCTGCGGAATATAAAAAGGTTTGATATGAAAATTGAAAATATACCGGCGGGAAATTTGCCGCCAAAAAAGATGAATGCAATCATAGAAGTGCCGGAAGACGGTCATGTTAAGTACGAGATTGATAAAGACACTGGTTTGTTAAAGGTGGATCGTATTCTGCATACTCCGCTGGCTTATCCAGCGAATTATGGTTATTTTCCGGGAACATTGGGCGATGACGGCGATCCGTTGGATTGCGTGGTCGTATGCAACGCGCCGCTGCGTCCGGGCGTTTTAATCGAAGTGCGCCCAATCGGCGTCCTGCTGATGGAAGATCAGGCCGGTCGCGATGAAAAGATTATCTGCGTTCCGCGCGACAAGATTGATCCGTATTATACGAAAATTGCGTTTGTCGAAGAGCTGCCGGAAATCCTGCGTTCTAAAATCGAATATTTCTTTGCGCATTACAAAGATTTGGAACCGAATTCCTGGTCAAAAATCCTGGGTTGGGCGGATCGGGTTCAGGCGGATAAAATCATTATGGAAAGCATTGACAGATATTGGGCAAAAAAGCGCGATCAAAAATAAATGGAATAATAAAAGAGGTAAAACAATGGCATCCTATACGGCAAATGACATGCGTGTCGGTTGGGCGATTTCCCATAACGGCCGGCGCTATACGGTAACATCTATAACCAAGGTGAAACCGGGCAAGGGCGGCGCCTT
>JAIRLB010000041.1 GCA_031259745.1 Rickettsiales bacterium
TTTGTAGAATTGAAACTCGGCAGCAGCAGGCCACTTTTGCGTTTAATGGATGGATCCGGTATTTCCAGAAATGGAAACCAAAAGATTGGAACGCCATAAGCCCATAATACCGGGCTATAAAATTTCATCATGTGGTCATCCATATTGTGCTTTATACTGGATGTTGAAATCTCCCATGCGTTCCCGTATGTGTCGCAATCATAACAAACGGTAAATACAGCGTTTTTTGAAATAGTTTCCGGGGCCGCGCGCGTGATACTTTCCGCAGTGATATATACATTTTTCCCCAGCCATAATTCGATATCTTCACCAGATGCGGTCGCACCCTTGTTCCCAATATAAGAATCGATCAATGTGATTTTCTGGCCGGATATGTTTGAAATCTCGGTCTTGCCGGTTGTCTTTATGTCAGATGACTTGACATTGTATTCGATTTTTTGTGCGGTAATGTTTTTTGGGGCGTCCATATCAATTCCCGCCGCATGTAATGCGGGTGGTATTAAAAACGCGGCAAAGATGAATGTGAAAAACTTCATTGCTACTTTCTGAACAGCGCGTACAGTATTCCCAAAAATATCAAACCTTGGGCCAACATCAGCAATCCTGATTCGGTGATTGTCGATATCATGTTAGTTGCCGTCATAAACAATGCCATCAAGCCCGCCATGCATGTGACGGCCGCCACCGGGGCAAAGCTGGTTCGGCGGCGCAGCAAAGAGGAGCGCAGCAGAATCATCGCGCATAAGGCCGCCAGAATCATATTCATAACCGGATTCAAAAAACGAGCACAGATTTCCGCCAAAACCAGTTTATGCTGCTGTTTAGATTCATGATGGGCAAGCGATTTCAACAGGGTCGGCGTCGGGATGCGGCGAACCTTGAAAACGGATTCCCCGGATTTGTCCGCGACGTTCAAATCCATGTCAAAGCTGTCGAATGTGCCGACTGTCAGGTTTTCATCGCGCATCTGCAAAGACCCGTTGGTCATTATGATGGACAGCCCCCGGACTGTGGCGACCAATTTTCCCTTTTCTGCGAAAATGATTAGTTTGGAATCAGGGTTGCGGCTGTCGCTCAGCATCACTTGAGATAAATCGTGGCCGGACACCCGGTCCACATATACAACCAAACCGCGCGAAATCTCGGTAAATGCGGATTCTTGTAATTTCATATGCGCCAAGCCATAGCGCAACTCCCACTGGGTGTCATAGAAACGAGCCTGGGTTGCGGGAACAATCCAGACGTTCAGAATCAGATTAACAATGGTCATAAATACAGCCAGGCTCAGCGCCGGCCGCGCAATCTGCCGCGGCGACAGGGTAGATGCAGCTAAAACAGTTATTTCATTATCCGCAATCATCTTGTTGTATACGAATATGATGGCGATGAATGTTACGAACGGGATAATTATGGATATAATAAATGGAACCATCAAAGATGTCAGCCCCATGAAATTTCCTATGTTTACGCCATAGTTCAGCAGGAATTTCATCATGGACATGATTTGCAACATCCATGCAAGGCCTGTCAAAACCAGCAGCAGCATTATAAATACCGCAAAAAGCTGCTTCTTAAAATAACGGTTGATAATTTTCATTTATCAGAGTATAGCCCGCGCCGCCGCCACCGTCAAGCTTTGGCGGAACTATTTATTCCGCGTGGTTGGCGCGTGGCAGACTTTTTTCTTGCATTTTGTCGATTCGGTGTGCACAATCACAACAAGTTCTTAAATAATTTTTAGGAGCGGGCTTGAAGAAGCCCGCTCTTTCAATAAGCAAGGAGAAAAAAATGTCTTTCGTTTCTATGCCCAGACAGGATTTATTGCTGGCAATTGATTCTTTGGCTGCCGAAAAGCAGATAGAACGCGATGTCGTTGTCGAGAGTTTAGAAGCCGCGATTGCCAAAATAGCAAAGCACAAATATGGAGAGGAATTCAATATCACTGCCAGCATTGACCGCAAGAACGGTTCCATTCATGTCAAGCGCTTGTTCGAAGTCATTGATTCTCCGGATAGTTTGCCCGAAGGCATCGAATATGATGCAAACACTATGCTGACCGTAGACCAGGCGAAAAAATACAGCAAAAACTCACAGGTTGGCGATGTCGTGGAAGATCCGTTGCCTGAACCTGAATTTGGTCGCATGGCTTTTCAGACAGCCAAGCAGATTATGACCGCTCGTGTTCGTGATGCGGAAAAAGGCCGCCAATTCGAAGAATTCAAAGATAATATTGGCGATATCGTCAGCGGCATTGTGAAACGCATAGAATTTGGCAACGTGTTTGTCGACATCAACGGCAAGGCCGAAGGATATATCAAAGGAACGGAATTGATCCCCGGCGAACGCTTGGCTGCGGGCGATCGCGTGCGCGCGTTGATTATGGATGTTGCGCGTTCTAATTCGGGCCCCCAGATTTTCCTGACCAGAACGCATCCGATGTTCATGGAGAAACTATTTGTCCAAGAAGTTCCTGAAATCTACGAAGGCGTAATAAAAATCAAATCTGTCGCGCGCGCGCCGGGATCGCACGCGAAAATTGCCGTTATGACCGAAGATCCGTCTATTGATGCGGTCGGCATGACGGTCGGAATCAAAGGAACGCGCATACAGCCGGTTATCAACGAATGTCATGGCGAAAAGATTGACGTTATCCTGTATTCCGAAGACCCCGCCGTATTTGTTGTTAACAGCATGCAGCCGGCCAAGGTTGCGAAAATAATCGTCGATGAAGACACTCGCACGGCGGCTGTCGTAGTGAACGAAGACCAGCAGTCTTTGGCAATCGGCCGCCGCGGTCAGAACGTGCGCCTGGCGTCGCAATTGACGGGCTGGAATATCGACGTTATGAACGAAGCAGAAGAGCAAGATCGCCGCGCCAAAGAATTCAAGGAAAAGACAGAATTGTTTATCAAGGGTCTGGACGTTGATGAAATGATTGCTCATCTGCTGATTACAGAAGGATTCCGCACAATAGAGGAAATCGCGTTTGTCAGTCCGGGCGAATTGATTGCCGTCGAAGGGTTCAACGAAGAATTGGCCGCGGAATTGCAGGCGCGTGCCAAGAATTATCTGGCCAAGATCGAAGAAGATTACAAAAACGAAGGCCGTAAACTGGGCATGGAAGACAGCTTGTTAAACTTTGACTTTATCAAGCGCCCCGTTATAATGAAGCTGGGCGCCGCAGGGATTAAATCTTTGGAAAATTTGGCGGACCTGGCGTCGGATGAATTGATTGAAATCTTAGGCGAAGACACAATAAGCGAGCGTTTAGCGCCGCGCATTGTTATGAAGGCCCGTGAATTGGCGTACAATATCACGCAGGACGGGGAAGAATAAAATAGGAGCAAAAATGGCAACTTTGACACTTGGCAAATCAGTAACTATTGGCGCGGTCCAAAGCAAAAAAGGCGATGCCGTTTTTGTCGAGCGCCGCAGGCGCGTAGTGGCGCCGAACAGCAATGAGCTGCGTGATGAACCAAAGTCACCGGTAGCGGCGCGCAGCGCGGCGGACGAAAAATTGCGCGCGGTATTAGAGGCTGCCAAGGCGCGCGACGAGGAACGCCGCGCTCGCGAAGCAGAAGAAGAAGCCGCGCGCACCGCGCGCGAGGCCGAAATTGCCCGCGAAAACCAAGAATATGAACAGGTCAAGGAACAATTGGCAGCCCGCGAGAATGTCGCCTCTGTCACAGCCACCGTCGGTGAAGAAAAGGCAGAATACGCTTCTAAGAAGGCGTTTGTCTCGGACGCGCCGGCATCTTCCCGCAAAAGTCATGCGGATGAAGAATCGCGTCCAAAGCCGATCAAGAATTCCAAGAAATTCAAAGAAGGCGGCAAGATTTCCTTGAACGATATAGTGATTGGCGGCGATGATGAAGAAGAAATAGCAATCCGCGGGTCGGGCCGCCGCCGCAGCGAGGCTTCCCTGCGTCGTTTTCGTGAAAAAGCGCGCGCGATGTTTACCGCTCCGCAAAAGGTTGAGCGCATTGTCATGCTGGGCGATACTATTACTGTCAAGGAACTGGCGTCCATGATGGCGGAAAAGGTTGGCAATGTCGTAAAAAAGCTGATGGAAATGGGCATGATGGTCACAATGAACCAGTCAATTGATGCCGATACTGCTGAGTTAATCGCAGGCGAATTCGGCGCGTCGGTAAAGCGTGTCGATGTCAAGCCTTATGCCCAACTGTTGGAACGAGATCCGAATCCAGGGAATTTGAAACACCGCGCGCCGGTTGTAACCGTCGTAGGTCACGTCGATCATGGCAAGACTTCGTTGCTGGATGCTTTCCGAGACGCAAATGTTGTCGCTGCGGAAGCCGGCGGCATCACTCAGCATATATCCAGCTATGAGGTAAAGGCAAAATCCGGACATATGATTACATTTCTCGATACGCCGGGGCACGAGACATTTACGGCAATGCGCGCGAGGGGCGCTCAGATTGCCGACATTGTCGTATTGGTGGTGGCGGCGAATGATTCCATCATGCCGCAGACGATAGAGGCAATCAGCCATATCCGCGCCGCAAACGTTCCTTTTATCGTTGCGATCAACAAAATCGATCTGCCGGATGCAAACGCGGACAAGGTCAAGACGGACTTGTTGCAGCACGAGGTTCAGGTTGAAGAATTCGGCGGCAATGTCCAGACTGTTGAAATTTCCGCGACCAAGAAAATCAACCTCGATAAATTGGAAGAAGCAATTTTATTGCAGGCGGAAATTATGGATTTGAAGGCCGACCCGGATATGCCGGCCGTGGCGACCGTGGTAGAGGCGAAAATGGAAAAAGGCCTGGGGGCGGTCGCGACGATTTTGATGCGGCAAGGAACATTGAAGATCGGCGATGTGTTCGTGGTGGGTAAAACATACGGCCGTGTCCGCGGCCTGATCGACTCATTCGGCGATCGTGTAAAATCTGTCGGTCCGGCGCAACCTGCGATGGTTTTGGGATTGGAATCAGTTCCCGGTGCGGGTGATGATTTCAGGGTATTGGAAACCGAGGCGCAGACGCGGGAAGTCGCGTCGTATCGCGCCCAAAAGGCTAAGGACAAGGCGAATGCCGCAAAACGTTCATCGTTGGAAGAATTGTTCGCAAAGCGCGATGATAATAAAAAATTGATGCTGCCCGTCATTCTGCGCGCCGATGTGCAGGGTTCGGTCGGGGCGATTTCCGATATGTTGAAGGATCTTGATTCGGGCAAAGCCGGCATTGAAATCCTGTCGACCGGCGTTGGCCAGATTACCGAAGGCGATATTAGACTGGCCGTCGCGTCGGGCGCCGTCATCGTTGCGTTCAACGTTCGCGGCGATGCCGTTGTTCGCGATATGGCCCGGGCAAATGGCATTGATATCAGATATCATTCCGTTGTTTACCGCATCACGGATGAATTGAAAGAAATCTTGTCCGGAAAACTGGCGCCGGAACGCCGCGAAAACTTTATCGGATACGCGGATATCATCGCATTGTTCACTGTTGGCAAAGGCATGCGGGTTGCCGGCTGCCGCGTTGCCGAGGGCGTTATCAAAAAGGATGCGTTCGTGCGCCTGCTGCGTGACAATATTGTTATTTATGATGGAAAAATCGGTCAGCTGCGGCGCGAAAAGAACGAAGTTAAGGAAGTGTCGGTAGGCACGGAATTCGGCATGAGCTTTGACAAGTATAACGACTTGAAAGAAGGCGACCGTGTGGAATGCTATGAAGTGGAAGAAATTAAGACAAAACTGTAAATAAAACGCGCCAAAGGCGCGTTTAGTTATAAGTCGATGTTGTTTGTATGGACTTCCCGCGAATTCTATGCGCCGCATGTGTTCGCTTCAAGCATAAATGTTCCGCTGATGTCGTAATAAATTCCGGCAGGCAGTTTGCAAGTATCGACGGTTGCATTTTCGCCGGCAACATTCGTCCCGCGTGCTTTCAAGGTAAGATTGCTATTCGTGTATATATTATCTGCCTCTGGGCATTGTGTGCAGATTGGGGCTGATGATGCGTCTACAGTTCCGTAATATCCGCTTTTGCAGCGATATCTGGTGCTGCGGCCAGAGCAGGTTCCATTGCTGTTGCAATTCTGGCCTGTGCAAGTTCCGCCATATTGTTCTGATTGATAATTTTGATTCGCCACGTCGGAATAACCGCTGGGGCTATTGCACGCCGTGCAGAATAATCGAGTAGGATATATTATTTGTTGGCAACACCAATAAACATTGTTATTACAAGTAAAGTTGGTGTTGAGGCTAATGACATTAAATGCTTTATCAGAGCAAAAAGCATAAAATGCTTCTCTTCCATTATTATGATTAGTAGCGTGTTCGCAAGTATAACAAGAAACATTTTCTTCTATTACATACGGTCCAGTTAGACTGCATTCTGCCGCGATGAGATTTCCAGTTGTAAAAGCAATAGAAGTAATAAGAAAAATAAAATGAATGATTTTCATAACGCCCCCTTGTAGCAAAAAACCGCCAGGAATATGGCGGTCGGGGAGTTGAAATAATCATGTTAAAGAATGACCCCGTCGGTCTTCGCCTGTCGCTTGCGCACCCAGACTGTTTTATAACCGACAGCTCCCCGGCCTTGTGCGGGGACATACAATAAATGGCGCAAAAGCGCCGCTATTGTGCGGATTCAGCACGCTTTTTCGCGTGTTGCTTTAACATGGGCTATTTCACGGCCCCGAAACCAAATCCCTTTGGATTCAATTGAATTATACTTTGTATTGATATTAAATGCAAATGTTTTATAATGCGTGCCATACAGGTCTTGGCTTTTTATGATTTTCATTTGCCAACTGTTAATTGTTGATTTTTCCCCCCGTCGCCGCGTCGAATTTTTCTTTGCCAACGATTATGGCCTTATCCGCATAAGCCGGGGCAGTCGGATATTTAATCTCAGCCCCCCAATAAATATCGCCATTATCGGTATTAATCGCATACAATGTATTGTTTGTGCCAACCAAAAAAGCAACACGGTCGATAACCAAGAAAGGCGTAGCTACGCCGATATCCAGGCACCAGATTTTTTTGCCATCCTTGGCGCGCAGTTTGCAAAATGCATCGCCGATACCGCCCGCATACAAATGATTGCCATCCATGATGATTGGGGCGACGATATCCAGTACGGTTGCGCCGCCTATAAGATTATTCTGTCGATAAATATCCGCAATCCATTCGATATTTCGCGTCTTGAAGTTGATTTTGACCAGTTCGCCCGTCGTTAAGCCCGCGTAAACATAATTTCCGCCGCAAACAGGTTTTTGATTGCTTTTGACAGAATTGTTGGTCGGATATCCGCTGAATATTTTTTTATCCCCCAACCGGACTGTGTTTGAAGAATCCTGAGTATAAGGACAGTCGGAGATTTCTCGTTCCGGGGCGGCATCCGGCAGATTTGGAACAGGTTTGCCCATAATCGTCGGGGCAGAATTTGGAAAAACAGATTCGCGCGCACCTGGTAAAACAGGATCGTGATTGCTGCATGCCGTAACAAAGACCAAAGACCAAAGACCAAAGATCAAATAGCGTACGAAACGAATCTTTGTAAATAAACTTTTATGTTTCATTTGCTGTTTGCTCTTCGTTATCTCAAACTTTCGGCATTTGCGGCAATAATCGATGGGGCGGTCTTGTCGTTGATAATCTTGTCCAGCCATATATTTGCCGCCGCACGATCACCGGCCGCCAAGTATTTTTGCGCGATCAGCAGCATGGCACTGTAATGATAAGGGGAACTTTTCGTATTTAAATCCGACAGGTATTTTTCAAACGCCTGCGCATCCATAGCGTCGCCCTTAATCGCAGCCAAATGCAATTTTGCCAGATCGCGGAAGTCGCGCGTGCTGCCGTCCGTGGCCAGCTTTTCCAGTTTTGTTGTATCATGGTCCAGCATCCATGACCGGAACAAGGCCAAATCCGCCATTGCTCCGCCGGCATTCTGGCCCAGTGCCGCCAGCGCCTGGGCGTCAAAATTCTGAACGGCCGTTTCATAGGCGGCCGCGGTGGCAGCCCGAGATGCGTGGTTATTGTGCCGAATCGTCTGAAAAGCGGTCGCGGCAATTAAAATGACCAGAGCGCCCGCAATCAGATGGCGCGAATACCGTTGCAGAAATCGTTGGGTCTTTTCATTGTTCACGTCTTCCCATACCTCGCGGTACAGGGCGTCTTCCGCGTATTCTTCCAGGGTTTTGCGTGGTTTTAAGTTTTTGTTTCTTTCAAGAATTGTCGCCATGGGAAATTCTCCTGCCTTGATATCTTGTATTTTATTGCTATACTATAAAAGTTATGAAAAAGCAAATCAAGAACGCTTTACCGGTCGCACGAAATAAGAGTCTGATGACAATGCGCGGAATTTCTGACGAATCGGGTTTGGAACAATACATCCAAACGATTCAAAAGTTCCCGATACTAACGGCCGAGCAAGAATATGAATATGCCAGCCAATGGCGGCATCTGCATGATAAAGACGCTGGCGAAAAGCTGGTGGTCAGTCATTTGCGGCTGGTTGTCTCCGTCGCCTATGATTTTAGCCGCAGCTATGGCATCCCGGTCGCCGATTTGATTGCCAGCGGAAACTGGGGTCTAATGCAGGCGCTGCAAAAATTCGACCCGGAAAAAGGATTCAGATTTTCAACGTACGCCATGTTTTGGATCAAAGCCGAGATTTATGAAAATATTCTAAGCAACTGGTCCATTGTAAAAATCGGGACATCCGCCAATCAAAAAAGGGTTTTCTTTAACTTGTCCCACGCGAAGAAAGCATTGGGAATCATGGACAGCCATATGTCCGAAGACCAGACCAGGCAGGTCGCGGAATTTTTGCAGGTGCCCGCGCATGACGTATTGCGCATGGCTGTCCGCGTCGGCGCGCGCGATTTGTCCTTGAACGCGCCGGTTGCGGGCGCTGATG
>JAIRLB010000066.1 GCA_031259745.1 Rickettsiales bacterium
TAACAGGTTGCAGGTATGGGAACCGCGCCCAGATCATAAAATTGTTCACTGTTCATTAACTTATTCCTTTTTCCTTATTACTTATTCCTTTCTTTGGTCTTTTTCCTTTTTCTATCTCAGGCCCTTGGAACGACAGCAGTCGGATGCGCCGGCCTGCCAGTTCGAATACTCCGAACCCGGATTGCGCAAATCCTTCCATGGCTGCCAGCCGCTGCATTTTTTCTTGTCGCCCGCGCCAGTGCATTTCACATATCGGCGCAGCGTGCAGGTCTGGTTGGAAACTTTGCCGGTGTCTGTCGTGCATTTGACGACGACATTCTGGTTTTTGGCGTCATTTTTCCCCAGCTCTTTGGATGACAAGACCTGATATGCTTGAGATTGCGTCGCCAAAGCAATGGCAAACAACGAACACCCGAATACAAACAAGAGTTTTTTCATGGCTTCACCTCTTTTTTATAATTATAGTGCATCAAGAGCGCAAAAACAATAGGAATAATCATATTAAAAATTAGGCTCAACTGAACAAGAATGTACATTTCTATTAGTTGCTCTATATCGGCAGCCGTTATGCCGGGCGTGTAAATCGAGTTTGCGGTTGCCCACAGATTCAAAACAGACCACCGATTGCCTTCGTTCCTATGCGGAGTTTGCCGGAAATGCCATTGCGGGTAATTTGAAACGAATACAGTATCAAGCGGTTTTTACGCCAAATATCGTGTAAAAAAATTCCGCCTTAAACCCGCCATGGCTGGTCATTCATAATCAGATAGTACAACTGTGCGTCATCTTCGCCGGGGTTGCGGATAACCGGCCGCACAACAAATATGTCGACCGAGCAAAAGTCCCCGTCGTCTTCCTGTATTTCTGTCAAATCTTGATGGAATTTCGCCGCAAAATCCATTGCCTGCAAATATGCGGCGTCATCATCCGAAGAACTGGCTGAACCGCCCGCCCACATCAGCCACATTCCATGATTTATAACGTTTTCCTGACCAGCCAGATCATCCGCGGACAACAGCCCCAGCGGTTTGAATTCCACATCGTTTGTAAATTCTCCGGTGCTGGTTTCAGTCCAGTCGTACATATCGCCTGCGAATTTCATCGCGCCGTAAATGATGCCCATGTTCCTTTCCAGTTTGGCCAGCCTGCCCGCGTTTTTCAAAGTGGCGTGAAACAGCCAGTCGCGGATTTTGCCGGATTTCATGCCGGCGCGCGCAATCTTGGCGCCCTTGCCGATGGCTTTGTTGCCGCGGCCGGCCGCGCGAAAAGAACGCCACGCGCGCGCAACGACATTTCCGCGTTGCGGAATTTTCCAGGCTTTCAGCGCCCGGCGGAATTTCATTACTTCTTCAAATGCCCCGGCGGCATTTTTATATCGGCGGACGTCGTCAAATTTTTCAAGGTCTTTGACGCCATCGGACAAACGTTTGATTTCATCTGATTTAGCGGCGTGTCGGGCCGCGTCCGCCGCGCGGTCGATTGTTTTTAATTCTTCGGCGGCGCGCGCGGATTGCCGGGACAGGCTGATAAAATCTTTTACATTGTCAGACTTTTCCAATGCGCGCATCGTGGCGACCAAACCCTTGGCTGCCCTGGCCGCGCGGGCGCCCTTTAACGCGCCCAAAGCCAGCTGGCCGCCGCCGACCGTCGCGACCGTAATGGCTACATCCAATGCGATTTCAGCATACGTAATCCATTGCAGATTGGCATCGCCGGCGACATAATAATCATTGCTGTCGCCTTGGACGCCGACAGTTTTTTTTGCCGCCAGATTTATGGAATAGCTATCGTTCGCCAACGCGCTTTTGCTGGTGCAGCGGCCGCCCTTTGGATAAAAACGGTCGATGTTTTCTTCGATATATTTTAGCGAGATCGTATTGTTTTTATCATCTCCGATAAATTCGTCCAAGGTTCCGGATTCTACAATCAAAATCCCATACCATGCGGGATCCGTGTTGGTCCAGACCGTTGGGTCGCCGGGCGCGCCGATTCGCGGGCTGGGGCTTGTCTCCGGCAACGACCGTTTTCCCGCGACCAGCAGGCGCTGCCTCAGGATTTTCGGCTGGGTTTCATAATTGACGACAATGCGGCGTCCATCCGGGAATTTATATTCAACCGGCTGGAACCGAATAGTATTATCATCAGGCGCATTGGCGATTTCCGGACAACCCAATACTTGTTTGATTGCATCAGGCGATTGGAATGTTTTGTAAATCCATCCTTGGATAATATGTTCGGGGTCGGATTCGTCGACTTCGCCCGCCGCCGCGGCCAAGGCGTTTGCAAATGCGCCCGCCGCGCAGGATTCCGCCAGGATTTCTGATTCTGGAAGACCGCCCCCCCCGCTTTGCGTGGAATCATCTGTCATAGAAGAACTGCCGGCAATATCCTGGGCGGCCGCCGCGCAGGATACGAAAAACGCCATTAAAAGTGATATTAAATAGTTGCGCATTCTTTCTTGGATACCAATTGATTATGGAAGAATTCTTTATGAAACGCACCATTATAATTTTTATATTGATTCCTATTGTATAAAAACAATTTTGTGGGGTTTATAAGCTGTATTTTAATCATCAATTCTCATGCCGTCTATAATTAACGCCATGCCTTCTGCCTGCGGCTCCAAAGTTGCTGGATCATAAATCGGGGCGCCAATATACAAATCAATATCATCTTCGTTATAATCGCAATTTCCTTTATCTTTAACCTGGTCGTTAATAATTTTTTTCGCCCTTTCCCATAGTTTTTCATTTGTTGCGACAAAAACCTGACCCGGCACAGGCAAACCAGTTTCAATTTCGCGCAATACATAGTTTGCATTTTCATCAACGCACAGATTTTTGCCAAATACGGGCTTGAATACTTTATTATTTAAATCGTCATTCGGGGATCCTAAATTATCTTTGGTGCAGCTGGTGTAACAACCGTTATTTTTATCGGTATCCGTGCAGTTCATAATCTTTGGGTCAAATCCGGATTCCAAAAAGCTGTAAGCGGCGGCTATTCCGCCGGCCGCAGCAATTGGCGTGCTGATCGCAAATATCGCCAATATGCGATTCAAAGCAGCGGTTGCTTTTGCGGT
Source organism: Rickettsiales bacterium (assembly GCA_031259745.1). Taxonomy (GTDB): domain Bacteria; phylum Pseudomonadota; class Alphaproteobacteria; order Rs-D84; family Rs-D84; genus JAIRLB01. Next base: position 3,083 of record JAIRLB010000066.1, read on the forward strand.
TTCTGCAACCAATGCGGATTCTGCCGCTGCGATATTTGCTGCCTGTGCGGCATTTCCTGTCGCTGTTTCAGCCGCCGCCGTCTTGTATGCTTGCTGCGCAGTTTTGCGGGCTGCGCCAGCCGTTTGGCGTTTGGCAAGCAAATCCAAAGCATCTTGCGCTTCTTTTTTCGCAGCAGCTGATGCTGCGGAACTGCCGGCTGTCTTTCGCAATTCGGTTTCCAGCATTTTTTCCGAAATGTGTTTTGCGCCGCCAGATTTCAAAGCATTTCTTGCGGCAACAGTTCCGGCATGCCTGTTAAATTGATTCAGAGCCTGTCTAGCCGCGGTTTCTGCAGCGGTTTTTGCAGCCATAGCCGCTGCTTCCTTTTTTGCAAGATTTGCAGCGGTGGTGGCCGCTAAATCTGCCGCCGCTGTCTTTGCCGCGGTTTTTCCGGCTATGTCGGCGCCAACGCGGGTTGCAATGGATTCCGCAGCGGCTGTCTTCACGCCTTTTTTGACACCGATTTTAACCAAATTTTTTGCACCTTGGGTTATTCCCGCTTTTACGCCCTGTATAGCCACACCCCCGGTTCCAAAAGAATATATTGCAGCCGCTACGGTTGCTGCCCATAACGCGACATCAATACCCGCCTGATAAGACCTGTCATTTTCACAAACAAACAAATTTTTTCTGCCGCTTGAGATTGTCATTGCCGCCGCGACCTCTTCCACGACATAGTCCCAGCGAATATCAACAGTCAAATCGTTATCTGCAATATGTATGTCTTCATCGGTGGTTCTGGCCAGCAAATATTCTTTACAAATGTCTATATTTTTTGCGAAGAATTCAACCAAACTATCCGATGCGATAATGACGCCATCTTCGCTGCCCACATTGTCGTAAATGTTTTCCGCCAGAGAACGCAGAAGCAG
>JAIRLB010000025.1 GCA_031259745.1 Rickettsiales bacterium
AAGCTACGCTTGCAACTTTATGACCTGGGTTCCGGCTTTCGCCGGAATGACAAGAGAGAGAATTAACCGCATAAAATAAGGAAAAAGATAAAATAAAGAGCAAAGAGCAATGACCAGATAAGGAATAAGTAATAAGGAAAAAGGAATATGGAATAAGTTAATGAAAAATGAACAGTGAACAATTTTATAGGCTGGGCGCAGTTCCCGCAAAGGCAATCTATTACATATCACATATTACCTAATTTTGTTCTTTGCTCTTATTCCTTTTTCCTTATTACTTATTCCTTTCTATTATTATTTTTCTAATATTTTCCAGTATCCGGTTTTATCGCTGCCGACCCGTTCGATAATCTTTTTATCTTTCAATGCGGCGATGGCGCGGGCGATTGTTTTTCTATCCTTGCCAATACTTTTTGCCAAATCGTCATAGGTTGCATACGGATTGCCGCGCAAGACGGCAAGCAACGCATCAGAGGTTTTATTTACAGTGGCATTTACAGTGGCGTTTTGTTCGGCACAAAAATCTGTCAGCGCATCGGAAAGCAGCCCCAGCATAAATTTTGTAAAAATCCCGCTATCTCGCATAGAGGTGGATTCTTGAATCGCATTGTAATAGTCCATCTGGCGTTTCGCAATCAAGGTTTCTACCGGCAGCCAGCCGAATATCGGATTTTCTTTGTAAAGCAGCAGCGTCTGCCACATTCTGCCCATTCGCCCGTTGCCATCCGCAAATGGGTGAATAAATTCAAATTCGTAATGAAATATGCAGCTTTTAAGCACCTGCGGCAGATCGGATTTCTTTGTCCATTTCAGCAGTTCGGACATAAGTCCAAAAACCCTGTCCGCTGGCGGCGCGATATGGACGGGGATTGCCCCGGCAAATACGCCGACATCGCCCGCGCGGAATTTTCCGGGATTATCAACAAGTTTCGCCATCAGTATTTTATGCTGTTCCAACAAATCGTCAATTTTATACGGATTGCGTTCCAGTAATTTCTGATAAGCGGCGAAAGCGTTTTTTACTTCTGCGATATCGCGCTTTGGGCCGGATACTTTTTTCCCGTTGATAACATCGGACACTTGTTCCAACGAAAGCGAATTAGCTTCGATATACAAAGATGAATGAATGGTTTTAATACGATTTTCACGGCGCAACTGCGGCGTCAAAACCTGATCGCGGATTATATTTATCCATTCCAAATCCCCCGCGATTTTATAAACGAGATTCATAATCTCGGGTGTAATCTTGTAAACAGGCTCATATTTTGACATTCTGGATGATTCAATTTTGTTTGTTCAACTTTTCGTGTCATTTTGGCATATTGTCACTTCGGCATAGGCCGGAGCGGGGTCTTTTAACATACGAGCAAATTGGCAAATAGAGCTTTCGATTTTTCCATCGCAAAGGAAAAAGGAATAATTAATAGCGAACAATGTTTTTTTCCTATTCCTTATTCCTTTTTCCTTTGATATCAGCGTCTGCGATTGTTATACCCGCCGCTGTGCTGCGCATTGTTGCTTGATTTCTTTGACAAATACCGCGCAGCAATCAAGATCAGCCATTCCAGCGCCAGGAATCCCAGACTTACGAATTTTGTTTCCCAACCGTTTATCCAGCCCAGAACATAAATCAATTGCGCCACGAACGAAATATACAAGATGCCGAACATCCCGGTAAAGAATATTTTTTTAATTTTTCCAAACATTTTGCTACCTTTTTTATAAACATTTACAAATGCCCAACTTCTGTTGCCGGGTGTTGGGCGACCCCGCATTAGCCTGTTATGAGCCCCGCCAACAATCGCCGGCGGAACCCCGCGCTTTATCAAGCGGCCAATGCAAGGCGAACGTTGTCGTTCGCAGCGAATCTATCGCCATTCAGTTTTTGTTCGGCTTTTAACGACGCCATGTCGGATTCATCCAATTTGTCTTTTATCGCCTGTCGAATCTATGTCAGCCCCGATAAATTGATTCTGATTGGCGCATGCTTGCTTTCTATGTCGGGTCGCGTGCGTTTTTTGTGCACCCCCCTTTGTGAAAATCTTCGCATCCGACGCAATCACAATCAATTTCTTTCCAAGTTTCGGGGGGAAAACCCTGAAAAATTGGTGGAGCTGTGGGGTACCGCCCCCCAGTCCAAAACGACTATTTCACAACGGATTCAGAATCATCTTTGCTTTCGCAACACCATCATTATAATCTTTCCTGTGGAAATTGCAAGTTTTAAGGTTATAATAATAAAAAAGAGTTGAAATATGAAGTTTCTGGACAAAGCGAAAATTTATATCAAGGCGGGCGACGGCGGCAACGGCAGCGCCAGCATGCGCCGCGAAAAGTACATCGAATACGGCGGCCCGAACGGCGGAGACGGCGGCCGCGGCGGAGATATCGTCTTTCGCGCGGTGCCGAATGTCAATACGCTTATCGATTATCGGTTCAAGTCCGCATTCCGCGCGCAAAACGGCGAAAATGGGGCGGGCAAGGGCTGCACCGGCGCATCGGGCGGCACCATGGTTTTGGATGTGCCGACCGGCACGGTCATCATGTCCGAACACGAGGAATTCGAATATGCCGACTTGAACAAAGACGGCATGGAATACCGCGCGGCGCGCGGCGGCAACGGCGGATGGGGAAACCTGCACTTCAAAAGTCCGACAAATCGGGCGCCGCGTCAGGCAAACGACGGCCTGCCGGGCGAGGAACGCACCGTTGTCCTGCGTTTGAAGCTGATTGCGGATATCGGCCTGGTCGGATTTCCGAACGCCGGAAAATCGACTTTGCTGGCGGCCGTTACGGCGGCGCGTCCGAAAATCGCCGATTATCCGTTCACAACGCTGAATCCCCAGCTGGGGGTGATGTATGCCCATAATCGCGAATTCGTGCTGGTGGATCTGCCCGGACTGATAGAGGGCGCCCATGCGGGCGTCGGCCTGGGCGACAGATTCCTGGGCCATGCCGAGCGCACGAAAACGATTCTGCATATAATCGACGGAACCGAAGAAAATTGGGGCGGCAGATACAAAGCGATTAGATTTGAAATGGATTCATATGGCGGCGGATTGCTGGAAAAGCCGGAAATGGTCGCGATAAACAAAATCGATGCGATAGAGCCGGACGTTTTGGCCGCGCGCATGGCCGCGTTCAAAAAATCTTTCGGACGCGGAAAGAAACCGGAAATTCTGGCTATCAGCGCGGCGGGACTGATAGGGGTAAAAGAGCTTGTCGCGGCGGTTGAAAAAAAATTCTTGGGGAAGGAAAAGAGCAAAGAACAAAGACCAGAGAAAGGAATAAGGAGAAAGGAAAAAGGAAAAAGAACAAAATAGGTATCAGGTA
>JAIRLB010000064.1 GCA_031259745.1 Rickettsiales bacterium
CGGACGCCATAATTTATAAAGTTTCCCGAAAAATCCGCCACTGTGATGCCTTGGTGTGCCGGCGCCCTTGTTTTGGTGCTGCCAGCCAGATCCGCGCTGCCGCCCAGCAGTCGCGGTTCGCGCTCTAACAGCATTTCCAAATATTTTCCGGACAGTTCGCGGGTCGAGTTCTTTTCGCTATTGCCCGCCGGAGCCTTGGCGTAAGCGGAATCGAAACAATTCTGGATTGCGGCGAAACCGAACGGGGGGGCGGCCGACAATCTATTTTCCACCGCCCCGCCCCTTGTGTGCCCCCCTTTCGCCAGCGAAGGGGAATCAAGGCGTTTTGCCGCCCTGGCCCAAAGCTGAATCCCGCGGGCGGACGTATATTTTTCTTCCAATTTGATTAATTCCGAATCGCTCAGCTCAAAAGCATGCGCTGCGGCCGTTCCCGCAACCGAAGACCCCAGGCCCAAAATCGTTTTGCACTGAATAAATGCGGGTTTTGAAGCCTTTTGCGCAACAGAGATCGCGTAATTTATTTCCTTAAAATCATTGCCGTCAACCGACAGCACATCCCAGCCGGCGGCCCGCATGCGCGCCGGCATATTAATATCAGTCAGCGCGGTTCCATCAATGCTGATTTTATTATCATCCCATAAAACGATCAGATTATCTAACTTGTACCGGCCCGCGAATCCTATTGATTCCTGGGCGACGCCCTCCATCAAATCGCCGTCCGAACACAGGCAATAAACGAACCCGTCAGAATTCTTTTCGCGTCTGGCCCGCTTTATCTTCTTGGCCAAGGCCAGCCCGGCGGCATTTCCAATCCCTTGGCCCAGCGGGCCCGTCGTCGCCGCCACTCCATCGATTCCATATTCCGGATGACCCGGCAGACCGCCGAATTTGCGAAAAGTTTTCAACGACGGGATTTTATACCCGGCCAGCTTTAATACAGAATACAACAACGCGCTGCCGTGGCCCGCGGACAAAACAAACTCATCCGTGCCGCGCCGAAAATGATTTGCATAAATCGTCGTGATGATATCGGCCGCGCCCAAGGCGATTCCAATATGCCCGCCGCGGGCATTGCGCGCAGCGTACAAGGCCCCTGCCCGTACGGCGTCAGACATGCAATGCAATTGTTTGGAATCGAATTTCATTTTATGGTATTATATCATAAAACAAACCGATAAAAAATATTTTAAGGCAAAATTATGTTAAAAATTTGGACTGATGGCAGCTGTTTGGGCAATCCCGGGCCTGGCGGCTGGGCATTTGTCGCAACCGACGGAAAAAACATCGCGCAGCGCAGCGGCGCCGAGGCAAACACCACCAACAACCGCATGGAATTGATGGCGGTGATACGCGCGCTGAATGCGGCCCGGAATCATGCGGAGTTGGAAATCCATACCGACAGCCAGTATGTAAAGAACGGCATGGAAGCATGGATGAAGAATTGGAAGAAAAACAATTGGCGCACCGCGGATAAAAAGCCTGTGAAGAATCAAGATTTATGGAAAGAATTGGACGAGGTTGCGGCAAATGTGAAAATTCATTGGCGTTGGGTCAAGGGGCATGCCGGAAACGAGATGAACGAGCGTGTGGACGAGCTGGCGAGAAAATCGGCAGAAGATGCTAAATAAGTTTGACAAATAGATTTATTTATATAGAATTATTTAACAACTAGACAAAGGGATATTAAATGTCAAGAATTAAAAAATTTATCATGGGCACTATGATTGTCGGCGGACTGTTGGGTGGTCAAAAGGCGGCTGCGCAATCGGCAAACACAAAACAAAAAGCAAAAACAGAACAGGTTACAAAACAGAAAGCCAAAGTGTCCGAAGATGCGTCAAAGAACAAGGAATTTGACAAAGTCTTTCGCGACCCGGGCATTTTTGTGGCCGCAAGAAGCGGCGATTTGCTGGTTGAGATTAACACTGAAAAACTTTCCGAACAGGTTCGGATGCAAATCGCCGTCAGGGAAAGATTTGCGGGCGAATATATAAATGAATATTTGAAAAACCTGGATCAGGAGGATCCTTTTAATCAAAATTATGCCGATGCCAATCGTCTGATTTTCCTGCAAGCCGAGGCGCGCGAGATTCACAGGAAAGTTGCCGATCTTATGCTGTCGCTGCCGCTGCATGAAAAAAAATATGCGGACATCAAAGGACAGCTGATAGGGGTGATGCTGCAGCTTTACCGTGCGGATATTTCAAATATGCTGCACAAGCAGGTTTCTGAAAATTGGGGGGGGCAAAATATCTCGACCAAGGAAGCTTATCAATACGCCAGTTTTGTCCGCGCCGTCCTGCGCGCCAAGATATGCTATTTCATGGTTCGGCAAGATATTCGGAAAATCGGCAAATCCATGAATACGAAAAAGCTGGCGGACAAAGGGAACGGACGGTAATTTCAGAATTCCTGAAATGTTGTCATGTGCTATTCAGAGCAGTCTGTTCCAGTAATGGTAAAAACTCCCTTATCATCATAATAAGTCCCAGCCCCTATATAGCAGGTATTTCCGTTTCCCGCGCCGCTGGTTGTTCCTGTCGCATATGTTGTTCTTGTGTCTTCAGTGTAAAAGTCCGCCGAACCGCACGCAGTGCATCCGGTTCCGCTGCCAGTGGCGGTTCCGGAGTATCCCTGCTGGCACTGCCAGCTGCTGCTGGCCGAATATCCGGAGCATCCGCAGCTATTTGTGCCAGCGCAGCTATCGCAGCTTCCGGTCACGCTTCTGGTATACAATCGCTGCGTGCCTGTTCCCTCGGCCCGCCATTCCCCAGAACATGACGGACAGGCACAACTGTTTCTGCAGGGACATGTGCTACCGCTGTAGAAAAGCCTATCGGAACAACAAACTAGATTAGCCCCGTTTGGAACAACAGAATCTACTGACATTGAATGACTTATAGCATCGGATGGACAAGAGTTGATTTCACAATAATAACAGTGTGGCGGATTATAAGGAAATACACAATAATTAGATCCTACTGCACCGCTGTCGCAAATAATTGTCGCGCCGACTGCCGTTAAATGCAAAATGCAAACCAATGCTGCTGCGACCAATAAACGTTTTATCATTCCAAACCTCCTTTGATTTTTCGGAACAAAAGAAAACCACCTGGGAAAAGGGTGGTTGGAGGCTCGAAACAATTTATGGAATTGTGCGGCGTATTCAATTTATTCCGCCAGCCCTCCAACCAAGAAGTTGGGGGCGTATCTGCTTCGGCGGCAAAAACGCCGCCTGCGCCATAAAGAGGCTTCGAGACCTCATAACCGGAATTCCCGATTACAATAAGCATACTAATGCAAATATTTGAAAATTGCAAATAAAAACGGGCGACTAAAAAGATTTCTGATTTTTGACTTTTAGGGTTAAGTAAAGGAATAAGAATAAAGACCAAAGATCAAAGACCAGAGAGCAAATAAAGAATAGATCTCAAACAACAGGTAAGATGTAAAAGCCTTACCCGTCATTCCCGAGAAAGAGGGAATGACGAGAGCAGGAATTGCGACTATAACACGCATTATGGGCGCGGGAACCGCGCCCACTTATTACTTATTCCTTAATCTTAAATCCCAGGGCCACGATGAACATTTCAACGCTGTCTTTGCGGCTGGACGGCGGCTTGACATTATGGACGGATGCAAAGCATTTTTTCATTTCGCGCATCAATTCGCCGGTTCCTCCGCCCGTGAAAGACTTTGCGACAAACGCTCCGCCCGGCTTTAATGCCCGCTTGGCAAAATCGAAAGCGTATTCCAGCAGCGCCATTTGGCGCAGATGGTCCGTTCCCTTATGACCCACTGTATTCGGCGCCATATCGGACAAGACAACATCAACCGTTCCTGACGATGGATAAGAAGCCGCCCCACGCTGCGGGCACCCTTCCTGAGCGGGGGGGGGGCGAAACGCCGGGGTGGTATTCAGCTTTGCTGCAAGCCAGCGCAGCGCTTCGTCAGACGTGAAGTCGCCTTGATAAAACTCAACGCCCGGAATAGGTTTGATTTCCAGCAAGTCCATCGCAAAGATTTTGGATTTCGGGAATTGGCGCGCGATATACTGACTCCAGCTGCCGGGGGCCGCGCCCAAATCCACGATGGTCTGGCCATTTCGAAGAAAGTTGAATTTTTCATTTATTTCAATGATTTTATAAGCTGCGCGAGCGCGGTATCCATCGGCCTGGGCGCGCGTTACATACGGGTCGGCCGCCTGGCGCCGCAACCAGGCGGCGGAGGATTTTTTTCGCGCAATTTTCTTGTTTAGGATTTGCACTTGCCTTGTCCCGCCTGGTTTCTGCGTCTTATTTTCTCGCACGTTTTATAATAATAGGCATACGCCCTATTCCGGGCGACTTCACGCGGCATCAAGCCCAATTTGTCCTCGTCGATTACAAAAGTAATGCTGCATTCGCCGTGATGCCTGAACAGAACCCGAACTTCGTACATCATGGGAACCATGCCCGCATCGCTGTATTCGGTATAACGCAAAACCGGTTCGGCCGCGCCTATGATTGTCCAGTCGAAAATCTTGCCCCACTTTATTTCCATAGCCGTCCCTACTTGCCAACAGGCGCATTGCCGCCGCCGGGCGCGCCCTGCTTTATTTTTTCCATCATGGCATCCATGCCGCCCATGCGCTGGATCATGGCCATCTGGCGCTTCATGTTCTGATATTGCTTTATGATATGTTCCACTTCGCGGACAGATGCGCCGCTGGTTTCGGCGATTCGAGCCTTGGCATTCGCGAAAATCTTGTCCGGTTCGGCGCGTTCTTCGGCGGTCATCGCTTCGAGAATCTTAATCTGATGATCGATGCTGCCGTCCTTGATTTTTTCTTTCATGGCGCCGACGGCCTGCCCCATGCCGGGAACCATTTTAAGCAATCCGCTGAAATTGCTCATCTTTTTAACTTGTTTTAGCTGAGCCAGCATATCATTCATGTCAAAATCGCCGCTCATCATGCGGGCGGCTGTTTCCTTCATGCCGGACGGAATTTTTTTATCCATTTTTTCCAGACCGGACGCATCGGATGCCTCTACTTTTTTCTTTTTGCTGAACCACGACATTTATCGACTCCTTTTTTATTTACTTTAATTTTACATGGATTTCCCGAGATTTCAACCTGGGACTTTCCAGCTTTCTTTTCTGCTTTCGGCGCAACGACATTTTCCAGATATTTCTTCAAATATTTGCCGGTCAAAGAGTTTTTGTTTTCCGCAATCTGTTCCGGCGTTCCGACCGCCACAACCTGGCCGCCGCCCGCGCCGCCGC
>JAIRLB010000076.1 GCA_031259745.1 Rickettsiales bacterium
GCTAGTTTCAGGTACTAGTGGGGCAACCCTTGGAAGTTCGAGTCTTCTTATCCGCACCACATTTTAATTTGGTTGGCAGAAAATTGTCAATTTGTTGCAGCAACTGCCCCTTGCCGCCGGCCCATTTAAGAACAGGATATGCGCTAGTATATTCAAAATCGATTTCTGGAACTGCCGGCACTATGTTTTTCCTTTCGGGGCAAGTATAAAAAATAACAAAAAATATTGCTGCTCTTTTTTATGTGAAAACTTACACCGTCGGCTTCATATTTTCAGAATCTTGGCCTTAGGATCGCCGATGTTCATGTACTTCAAACCCAATTCTTCGACATAGTCGGGGGAATATCCCTGAATCAGCTTGATATGTTTCCGGAACGTTTCCAGTTTTTCCTGTTCTTTGACCAATTGTTCCTGCTCGGCTTTTAGGCGCCAGATGTTGATGACAAAGCGCTGGGCGGATACTTCGCCGAAAAATATTCTGAAAAACATGAATGCGGCAAACACCGCGCACAAGATGCCAATCTTGCCGCGGATTCCGCCGGCCCAAGCGCGGCACAGAAACCCAAAGAAAATTTTGATTTTATCTAACATTCGTGGCATTATATCACAAATGTTCAAAGAAAAACAGATTTTTGCCGCGCCTTTGGCCGGTTCCCGCTTGCGCGGGAATGACAAAGGCAACGAATCCGCCCGTGTTCCAATCTTCGCAGCGCCGCTTGCCGGAATAACAGACAAGCCGTTTCGGAAAATCATGCGGCGGCTTGCCCCAGATGCCGCGATGGTTACCGAGATGATTTCTTGCCATTCATTGGCGGGCGGGCGCCGGAACTGTCTGCGCAACCTTGACGATTATTCCGACGAGGGAAATATCGGCGCCCAAATCTTTGGCGCAAACCCTGAACTGATGGCCAATGCCGCCAAGATTTTGCAGGATCGGGGCGCAAAATGGATCGATATCAACATGGGATGTCCCGTGCCCAAGGTCGCGACCAGGGCAGGCGCAGGCGCTTTTTTAATGCGCGATCATGCACTGGCGGGCCGAATTGTAAAATCGGTGGTGAATTCTGTTTCCATTCCCGTATCCGTCAAGACCAGACTGGGCTGGGATGATTCGCACCGGGACTGGACGGATCTTGTACGCATTGCGGGCGACAACGGGGCCGCGTTTGCGGCGCTGCATGGGCGGACGCGCGCCCAGGGGTATGCCGGCCACGCAGAGCTGCCGAAAATAGAAGGCTTAATGCCAATGATTGCGAATGGGGATATAAAGACCAAGGAAGACATAGCGCGCGCAGAGGCGTTGGGATATAGCGGCGCGATGATAGGGCGCGCTTTGCTGGGGCGGCCGTGGCTGCTGGGCGAATTGTCCGGTCAAGAATCAGAAATCATAAAAAACAAATCGGAAATAATTCTCGAACATCTGGAGCTGGTCGTCGAATACTATGGCGAAAGGGCGGGCGTGCCGTTGTTTCGCAAGCATGCGGCCTGGTATTCAAGCGGGATGAAGAATTCGGCCGAATTTAGGATCAAGGTAAATCATATAGCCGACGCCAGGGCATTAAAATCTGCGATTTGTGAATTTTGGGGTTGCGAAAGCAATTCGCAGGCTTTATCATTATAACCGCAAATACAACGCAAGGGAAAAGAATATGACTGAGAGCAACAAAGATTTGACGGCATCGCAGATGCTTTATGAAGCCAGAACCAGCAACCGCCGAAAGCGTGAGATTTCCACGATTTCAAGATTGCTGTGCATCCGCGAGGAATATTTAATAGCGCTGGAAAACGGCGATTATCATTTGATTCCCGAAGTTGTGTATATTTTGGGCTTTGCGCGCAATTATGCGATGGAATTGGGTTTGGATCCGGATGAAATCGTTCGCAAGATCAAGCGTGAGCTTGGGCTGGAAGACGAATTCGATTCGACATCGGCGGATGATCAGGAAAGTCCAAAAGAAGGCACGCATCCTGTTACCGCCGCGCATAAGGCAAAGCAGGAAAAAAAAGCATTCCGAAACACCATGTTCTTTGAAAAGGTGTCGGCGTATACTTATAAGCATTGGAAATGGCTGCTTGCTTGCTTGCTTGCATTGGCTGTTGTTATTGGCGCGGTCGTTTTTATGGCTTCGCTGACTGATAAAACGCAAGTTGTCAATTCGCCGGAAATAGTGGAGGATTCGGCAAAGGAACCCGAATACAAACAGGTTGTCCGTGAAAAATTCGGAACGGAAAATATCGCAACCGCGAATGTTATATTGCAGGCAACGCAAGAAACTTGGGTCAAGATTGAAGATGCCCGCGGAAATACCGTATTCAGCCGCGTTCTGGTGCCGGGCGATGTTTATTATATCCCAGAAGGCGACAAGTATAAGGGCACCTTCGGCAATGCGGGCGGCGTGGATGTTTGGGTTAACGGCAAACTGGCCCCGAAAATCGGCGCAATTCACGCCAGAAAGACCGGTGTGTCAATGTCGCCGGATTCGCTGATGGCGGCGGAAACGACAGAATAAAAAGGAATAAGAGTCTGTGGGCATAATTCGTTAACAACCATAGGGGCGCGGTTTCCGCGCCCTCGACTTATTCATTTTTCCTTATCTTGCATTTTCGCATTTTTTACATTATATTCCACTCTGTGAATAAAAAATCCCCAACCCGCACCGCGGAAACGGCAGGCAATGCAATGAGTATGATTAAAATTCGCGGCGCGCGCGAAAATAATTTGAAAAATATTGACTTGGATATACCAAAGAACAAGCTGGTGGTCTTTACTGGCGTGTCCGGTTCGGGAAAATCTTCCTTGGCGTTCAATACCATATATGCCGAGGGTCAGCGCAGATATATTGAATCGCTGTCCAGTTACGCGCGTCAATTTCTGGATATGCAGAAGAAGCCTGACGTTGATTTGATAGAGGGCCTTGCGCCCGCGATTTCCATCGAGCAAAAGACGACATCCAAGAATCCGCGTTCGACCGTCGGAACCGTTACGGAAATTTACGATTATTTCAGATTGTTGTGGGCGCGGATCGGGGTGCCTTATTCTCCTGTGACCGGATTGCCCATCAAATCCCAGACAATCGCGGAAATGGTCGATTGGACGCGCGAAATTCCCTTTGGCACTAAAATTTACATCATGGCGCCGCTGATACGCGACCGCAAGGGCGAATATAAAAAAGAAATCGCGTTTTTGATAAAACAGGGCTATCAGCGCGCGGTGATTGACGGCGAAGTTTATGATTTGCATTCCGCGCCGGCATTGGACAAGAACAAAAAGCATAACATTTTCGTAATAGTGGACAGGCTGACGATAACCGGTTCCACTCCTGCGGGCGGGCCAAAAGGGGCGGGGGCGCAAGATTCTGAAAATTTGGTAAGCCACCCCGGCGCTTCCGCCCGCGCCAAGGTTCCGGTGGACAAGCCGCGCGCCCCCTCCGCAAAAGAGGAACAAATTAATGAAGAATTTTCATCCCGTCTGTACTCGTCGTTCGAAGGTTCGCTGCGTCTGGTGCCCGGTTCCGTTCTGGTTCGCCGCTTGGATACGAGCGAGGATATCCTGTATTCCCAGAATTATGCCT
>JAIRLB010000079.1 GCA_031259745.1 Rickettsiales bacterium
CATCACGCTGACTGATACAACACCGGCAATCGCGCCGCCGGCAGACGCGCCCATTCTTATCCAATTGAATGCTTGCGCCTTTTTATCATCGCTGGCGGTCGCTTCGGTCAAATAGCTTAACATCGCCTCTTTGTTCGCTTCTATTTCCTTACTTTTATGAAAGTTGCCCTCAAGCGATTGGCATGTTATATCTTCTTTTGTTCCATCTTCTTTCTCTGCTTTATAACTGTTCGGATTTTTCTTCTTGTCAGATTCGCAATCCTTGATAAACTGAGCCTTAAATCTAGCGCTTAATTCTTCATCCGTTAACTTTTCCAACTCAGCGGAGGCTTTGATTTCGGCCTTGCTCTGCTGAACGTTCTTGACTATGCCCGTGGCCAGCGCGCTCGCCTCTAATACAGTTCCTATTGTAGACGCAAGAATCGCATTGCTTAATTTATTACGCGCAGAAAATATAGCGACATCTGTATCTTCCAATATTTCTCTCATATCCATAACCAAGCTAATCTCTTCTTCCGTCATGTCCCCCTTGGTCTTATATGTTCGGTCTGTCACTGCATGCGCAGAGCTTGCTATAACTGCCGCGGCAGTGCAAATGATATAAATTTTCTTCATGATATTTCCTTTTTTTAACCACCGTTTGGATTAGGCATAAAGGAAAAACAAAAAATCCCAGAATTCCGGGATAAAAAAATCGGAAAAAAACGCCACCAAAAACGGTGGTTTAGATTATACATAGTATTTTACATATTTCGCCCAAGGAATTCAAGTAAAAAGCGTAAAACTTTCTTATTCCTTTTTTCTTATGCCTTAGTTCCCTTAATTCAGTCTGGTGTTGATAAATCCGATGGCGTCCATGGCGGCTTCGCAGCCCGTGCCGACCGCCGTCGCTATCTGCATTTTCAAGCCCGAACGCACATCGCCGGCAACAAATACGCCTGACGGCAATTCGGATTGCGCCAGACGCCCCATATCGTCACGCTTGATGTCTTCGGACAGATAATCGGTATTTGCCTCGTGGCCGATTGCAACAAACACGCCGTGACATACAATCTGTTCGCCAGCTGTGGTCGTGGCAATCAATTCGAAATCGCTGCTGTCTGCTTTTGGTTCAATGCTTTTCAATTCCGTATTGAACAAGCATTCAATATTACGCTTTTCATTCACGCGATCGACCAGGATCTGCTCGGCGCGGGCAAACGACTTTTTGCGATAGATGATTTTTACACTCTCCGCCAAGTCTGACAGGTACAGCGCGTCATTCAACGCGGAATTTCCGCCACCGATAACCAATACTGTTTTATCGGAGTAAAAGAAACCATCGCAAGTCGCGCAATATGAAACGCCCTTGCCGGTCAGTTCGCGCGCGCCCGCGATTTCCAGTTTGCGCGCAGAAGCCCCCGTAGAGATAATAACAGCCCAGCACTGATATTCTTTGCCGTCATCCGCAGTTATCGCGAATCCATGGTCGGCATCGCCGGCTATATTTCTGGCCGATGCGAATACAACCTCGGCGCCGAACGATTCAGCCTGTTTTTTCATAAATTCGGACAATTCCAAACCGCTGCCCGACCAGCCGGGATAATTTTCCAATACCGCAATGCCCGCTGTCTGGCCACCCAATTTATCACCAGCCAAAATCAATGTCTTTTTTCCTCCGCGGGCGCAATATAACGCCGCGGTCAGCCCTGCTGGCCCGGAACCTAAAATTACAATATCGTACATAATATTCTCCACTTTTGCTTTAATCGGACAAGAGCATAACACATAAGAAACTGCGATAAAAGTTATTTTTAACCTATCCTATTAACAGATGGTATCACAAATTTGAAACAACGCTGGCACAAATATGATTTTTGTGCAGAAACCATTGATTCGCGCCCTGATGAATCGCACAGAAAATCGGTTATTTTTTAAGTCAAGCACAAATTGTCATTTTTATTAAAAAAAATTTCCTATAATTGGTAAAAATACTATATATTGTGTTAAAGTCAGTATATTTAATACTATCTATTGATTTTTACATCTACAACATTGCAAAAAAACAAGAATAACAACAAGTTAATATAAAGGGCGCCTGCAATGAACGAATCTTTGAAGCTTTTATCAGATTTGACTTATTATATGAAGTATTCCAAATATATGCCGGACAAAAAACGCCGTGAAACATGGGAAGAAACCATCCAGCGCAACAAGAACATGCATTTGTCCAGATTTCCCCAGGTTGCGGATAAAATTGAACGCGCCTATCAATTGGTTCTGGACAAAAAGATTTTGCCATCAATGCGCTCTATGCAATTCGGTGGTGACGGAATTTTCCGAAACAATGCACGCATGTATAATTGCTCGGCTGTTGGCATTGACAAAATATCCGCCTTTTCCGATTTATTTTATCTGTTGCTTTGCGGCTGCGGGGTAGGATTTTCTGTCCGCCGCAACTTTATTGAAAAATTGCCAAAGCTTGTCGCCCGCTCTGGAAAAACAACTGTGTTTAAGCCGGAAGATTCAATAGAAGGCTGGGCGAACTGCACGCATGAAATATTCAAAGCTTATTTTGAAACAGGTGACGATATTGACTTTGATTTGACTCCGATACGGCCAAAAGGCGCTTTGATTCGTTCCAGTATGTGCGCCGCACCGGGGCCGGGGCCTTTGCAAAAAACTCTTGATGATTTAAAAAAGCTGCTTGATGAAAAAGTCCGGGCGGACGAAGACGTGCTTACATCTTTGGATTGCTATGATATATGCTGCTTTATTTCTGAGGCTGTCTTGGCTGGCGGCGTGCGCCGCAGTTCTATGATTTGCCTGTTTGACAAAGACGACGAATTAATGCTGCATGCCAAGGAAGGAAACTGGTGGGAGAAAAACCCCCAGCGCGCATTGTCAAACAATTCCGTCCAGTTTGATCGCGACAACACAACAAGGGAAGAATTTGACAAAATATTCACACAATGTGAGAAATCGGGTTGCGGCGAACCGGGATTTACTTGGACAAACGCCAATGACTGGCTGGTGAATCCATGCTGTGAAATATCCATGCCGTCGAACGGATTTTGCAATTTGACATCCGTGAATCTGGGGAATGTTGAATCTCAGGAAGATTTTGACGAGCGCGCTTATTACGCGTCCGTCCTGGGCACTTTGCAGGCCGCATATACCGATTTTCATTACATTGATCCAAAATGGAATGAAACCGCCGAAGACATGGCTTTGATAGGCGTATCGCTGACGGGCATAGCGTCCCATCCTGATTTGACCAAGCTGGATTTTCATAAAGCCGCGGCAGCCGTTCGGCGGGCAAATGAAGAAATCGCCGGGGCCATCGGAATCAAAACCGCCGACCGCCAGACAACAATAAAGCCGGATGGCACGGGAAGCCTGGTTCTTGGAACCAGCAGCGGAATTCATCCTTGGCATGCCAAGCATTATATCCGCAGGCTACGCGTCAATAAATTAGAGCCGCTATATAGCTATATGCTTGAAAATTTTCCGAAAATGATCGAAAATGAAGAAATGAATCCTACCAAAAACGGCGTCATATCCATGGTTATCAAGGCACCGGACAATGCTGTTACGCGCCGCAATGAAACGGCCATCGAATTTCTGGAACGCGTCAAATATCTGTTTGAAAACTGGATAAAGCCGGGACATGTAAAGGGAGAAAACTATAATAATGTATCATGCACCTGCAATGTCAAGAACCACGAATGGGATGAGGTGCGCGAATGGATGTGGAACAACCGCGACAAGTATACCGGCATATCGCTGCTGCCTTATTCTGATTCCAACTATACCCAGGCGCCATTCGAAGATACGAACGAGGAAGTGTACAAGGCATTCATAACAAATGTGCGAGAGCTTCATTTGGAAAGAATAGAAGAAGAGAAAAACTTTGTTAACTTTGGTGCCGAGGCGGCCTGCTCTGCCGGCGGATGTGAACTTGCATAACTAAACCATAATTGATAAGAATTTTAATTCTTATTGGTTAAAACGAGGTCTTTAAGATGGCATTGATTACGACAAAAAGCGGTGATACAGGAATGACCCAGCTGAATCCTAATCGGATATCCAGCAAGACTCATCCCGTGATAAATATCCAGGGCGACTTGGATGAATTGTCATGCGCATTGGGGCTGGCTGGTGACAAGTTTGACAATATTCAGACTTTTTTGTCCGAATTGATGGGTTATTTCTATTACAAGAATGTCGACGAGCGCCGCATATCGCAGCAAATCTGGCAGCTGGAGGATTATATAACCACTCACAATAATTCCATTCCGCCCTTTTTTGTAAACCCGCGCGGATACGTGTCCTTGGCGCGCGCGATTTGCAGACGCGCGGAACGCCGTGTCGTCGAATTAATGGAAAGTGAAAGGCAGCTGCCCGAAATCGAAAGATACGGCATGAATCTGGCGCCCGTTATCCAGTATCTGAACAGATTGAGCGATTATCTGTTCGTGAAGAGCTTTGAACGCGTCGCATCCCAACCGACCTTGTTCAAGGACGAAATGGCAATCGAAGAAAAGAAAGCTGCTGCAATGTGATGCACATGGATCGCGGCAAATCTCCCCAGAGTTGCAAGACAAAAATCGGGTCATGACTAGTTAACGTAGCAAATTTTACCCCTAAGGGTATGATTTTGCTATGAAATACACCTATTCAAAAAGGACGCGGATTTCAACGC
>JAIRLB010000018.1 GCA_031259745.1 Rickettsiales bacterium
CCCAATGCACGCTTTACAACTTCCCTCGGATAAATCGCAGCCCAGTCGACCGTTCCCGAACTATGCAAATCATCCGATAGCAGCCTGTAATTTGAATCAAGATACAAGAGGTGAAATTCTTCCACAGGCTTGCCGGACAACAATAGCT
The DNA here is from genome assembly GCA_031259745.1 of Rickettsiales bacterium. Lineage (GTDB taxonomy): Bacteria > Pseudomonadota > Alphaproteobacteria > Rs-D84 > Rs-D84 > JAIRLB01. The sequence continues at coordinate 149 of JAIRLB010000018.1, forward strand.
TGCAATATTCGGACAATTTCTGATAATCGTGAAATATCGGCGTGTCAGACAAATAGCTTTTGTGGCCAAGCATCATTAACTCATAAATAGATTTGATGAAAATCGCCGTATTTTCCTTGACACCCCTGATATTTATCAAAGACTCAATCGGCGCGGTCAGAATATTATAAACGCCGCCGAAAATTTTCATCAGCTCGCGCGCAAGCGGCCTGACATCGCGTCTGGGAATCGCATACGCCAAAAGCAGTTCCAGCAATTCATAATCCGCAAGCTTGTTTTTCAGAAATTTCTGGCGCAATCTTTCTCGGTGACCGACACGAAAAGATGAATCATAGGAATCCAAAATTCTCTCCTACCATTAACGAATTATATCATTTTTTCTGTAAAAACGACCGCACCGTCTTCCGTAATGCCGATTGTATGCTCCCATTGAGCGGACAAGCCGCCGTCAACCGTGCGCGCGGTCCATCCGTCATCATCGATCCTGCATTCGGCACGGCCAGTGTTTATCATCGGTTCAATCGTGAATACCAAACCCGGAACCATTTTCACACTGTCCCAGCGGCTGTCATAAAAATGATAAATCTGCGGGTCGTCATGCATCACCTTGCCTATGCCGTGCCCGACGAAGTCACGGGAAATTGAAAATCCATGCGGATTGACCACCGCCTCGATCGTCTTGCCAATTTCAGACAGCGGCACACCCGGCGCGCAAACAGCAATAGCGGAATTCAACGCATCCTGGCATATCCGCACCAATTTGCGCGCAGCGGGCGAAACATCTCCGATCATGAACATGCGCGAGGCATCCCCATGAAAGCCCTTGTGCTCGGCAGTCAGGTCCACGTTCACGATATCTCCATCTTTCAGTATGTCATCATCTGACGGAATGCCATGAACAATGACGTCATTGACGGATGTGCAGATATGTTTCGGATATCCCTGATAACCCAAATCAGAAGAACGGGCGCCATTCATTTTTAAAAATTCCGCAACCATGCGGTCGATTTCCCCAGTCGATGCGCCGACCTTGACATGCGGGGCGATATGATCAAAACAACGGGCAACCAAATCGCCCACCACGCGCAGGCGCTTGAAATCTTTCGGTGCATATACTGATGCTAGCATAATGCTATTTCCTTATGTTAATTTCTTCTTCTGACGGCTAGTTTGGCACCGCGCACAGACAATTTCAGCGCAAAGTCACGCAGCAATACCTCAGCCGGCATTCCTGTCGTACGCAATTGTTTTTCCAATTCATTCAGCCTTGTCAATACGGCGGTGATTTCATCTGCAGACCAAATCTTAACAGCTTGATTGAATTTGTCCGCGACTTTCCAAAATAGCCTTGGCATTTGACCCTCAACAACGGCAATCAGCAGCTTCTTAAAATGAGAATCCAACATGCGTACCAACATATTCGGCTCTGCATTATCATAAAACAGTCTGTCCAGCGCAGTCATTGTCTGATGAATATGACCAGCGGTCAATGAAAATAAGAATTCGTCCGTATCGGCCGCACCCGTATCCGGCAGACATTTCTCTACATCATCCAAATCGACAGTTTTTTTGTCATCGACATACAATGCGATTTTTCTCAAAAAGCTACGTGTGATTCCGCGGTCCCCGCCCAAGTGAGATGTCATATATCCCATGGCGTCCGGAGTAATCTGCCTGATGCCGGCCGCAAACAAATCCTTTTGAATCAGGGTGGCCAACGTCCGCGCATCGTCCGTATAGCACGGCAATGCCGCGATTTTGTCGCCGCCCTCGAACAGCGCGCGCAATCCGCCGCCGGCACGCAGGCCGCCGGCGGTCACAATAACAATTGCATCCAGCGACGGATGGTTGATTAAATCCGCCAGCTGTTTCGCATCGCTGTCGCCGGCATTGGAAATTACTATCATCTTGCGACCGCCGAACATAGAAGAAGTGCACGCTTCCGCAAACAAGGCGTCCTGTTTTTCTTTCAGGTCACTGGAATCGACCGCAAATAGATTGTTTTTTTCAATCTCACATTTCTCGATCGCGCGATCGCAGAATTCATCCGCCTGTCCGGCGTCCGGACCATAAACAAGCAAGGCGCGAATTGTGCCAATACCATTATTAAAATCCGATTCTTTCCACTTCACGCGCGATAAACCCTATTTACTCGCCGTTTCCGCAATGACGCGGGAGCCGATTTTGTCGGCCAGAACGGTAATCGAATTTTGGACAGCATTATTATACGAAGCATTCGCCGCAACCAGATAACGCACGAAAGTATAAGATTCGGACGCACTTTCTTTGCCCTCGGCGATTGTCTTGCCGCCATCCGCCAGTGTATAGCCCGCATATAGCTGAACTTCCTGCCAAGTGGCGTCG
>JAIRLB010000056.1 GCA_031259745.1 Rickettsiales bacterium
ATCGTACCCAGAACCAACACAGGTGCTCGAGTCGAGTAGACTAAGGCGGTTGAGAGAACTATGTTGAAGGAACTAGGCAAAATACATCCGTAACTTCGGGATAAGGATGACCTCCTTCAAGGCAACTTTAATGAGGTGACACAAACCAGGTGGGGGCGACTGTTTACTTAAAACCCAGGTCTCTGCTAAATCGTATAAGATGATGTATAGGGACTGACGCCTGCCCAGTGCTGGAAGGTTAAGCTGAGGAGTGCAAGCTCTGATGTGAAGCCCCAGTAAACGGCGGCCGTAACTCTAACGGTCCTAAGGTAGCGAAATTCCTTGTCGGGTAAGTTCCGACCCGCATGAATGGCGTAACGATCTCCACACTGTCTCCAACATAGACTCAGCGAAATTGAATTCTCGGTGAAAATGCCGGGTACCCGCAGCTAGACGGAAAGACCCTATGAAGCTTTACTGTAGGTTCGTACTGGCATATTGATACATTTGCGTAGGATAGGTGGGACGCTTTGAAGTCAGGATTTCGGTTCTGATGGAGCGGTTGGTGAAATACCACCCTTGTGTATTGATATGTCTAACCCGCGTTCATGAAACAGGGCGGGGGACAGTGCGTGCTGGGCAGTTTGACTGGGGTGGTCGCCTCCCAAATCGTACCGGAGGCGCGCGAAGGTTTGCTCAGGCTGGTCGGAAATCAGCCGGTGAGTGCAATGGCAAAAGCAAGCCTGACTGCAAGAGGGACACCTCGAGCAGAGACGAAAGTCGGTCATAGTGACCCGGTGGTCCCGCATGGAAGGGCCATCGCACACGGATAAAAGCTACTCTAGGGATAACAGGCTGATGCTACCCAAGCGTCCATAGCGACGGTAGTGTTTGGCACCTCGATGTCGACTCATCGCATCCTGGGGCTGGAGCAGGTCCCAAGGGTATGGCTGTTCGCCATTTAAAGCGGTACGTGAGTTGGGTTAATAACGTCGTGAGACAGTTAGGTCCCTATCTACTGTGGGCGTTGGATATTTGAGCGAACTTGACCTTAGTACGAGAGGACCGGGTCGAACGAACCACTGGTGTACCTGTTGTCGCGCCCGCGGCATTGCAGGGTAGCTATGTTCGGAACAGATAACCGCTGAAAGCATCTAAGCGGGAAGCTGGTCGCAAGATAAGATATCCCCATGAGTTCAGTTCTAGACTAGGACATTGATAGGTGGCAGGTGTAAGTCCGGTGACGGATTCAGCTTAGCCATACTAATCGAACCATTGACTTTTTATCTAATGTTTTATTTCCCGACGCTTTGGCGCTCGGAAATAAAACGTATGCTTGAAGAGTAAGTTGTAATTCCCCTTCGCTGGCGAAGGGGTGCCGCGATAGCGGCGGGGTAGTGGTTAAAAATTACCCTAATATTAGATTGATTCTTTGATATTTTTGAAATTTTACGATGTATGCAGATTTCGTTCTGGTGATTATTGAGCGGGAGCCACCCTCTGTTCCATCCCGAACCAGACAGGGAAACCCCGCATCGCCGATGGTACTTTGGCTTAAGCCACGGAAGAGTAGGTCGTCGCCAGAACGAAATCTGTTTGACATAAAAACCGGATGATTTACGTCAGTTTTTACTGGCGTTTTTTATTTAAGTTTAAAATAAATTGCTTTTTAGTTTAAAATATAATAATATAAAGTTTAAAATAAAGGCAAGAAAACTTTAAAATGCGCGAAAATACTAAAATTATACGGAATTTTATAATAAATAATATAAAATCCAGGCCAAGCGGACTGTCAAATTTGGTCGCAGAAAAGTTCAATATTTCCGTTCAAGCCGCTTTGGCGCACATAAATCGCTTGGTATCTGACGGTATATTGACATCAGAGGGCAAATCTAAGGCAAAAAAATATTTTCTTGTTATAAAGGCATTTGATTATTCATACCAAGAAACTGAAAATTTGTCGGAAAGCTTGGTGTGGGATAGCGATATAAAAAAACATTTCAGCTGTTTTCCTGATAATGTCAGAAAGATATGGAATTATGTGTTTTCTGAAATATTCAATAATGCAATAGAGCATTCCAACGCGACGAAAATTACTGTGCGCATAGAGCAAGATGCCGCCGGTTCCATGGTCAAAATATGCGACGACGGTATAGGAATATTTAATAAGGTAAGAAAATTTCTGGCTCTTCCTGATAATAGGGAAGTTATCATAGAATTGGCAAAAGGAAAATTTACAACGGACAAGGAAACGCATACCGGCGAAGGACTGTTTTTTTCTTCAAGGGTATTGGATTATTTTATGATATCATCATATGGTGCGTCCTGGTTGCATAATTATGAGAAATCCGATTGGGTTTTTGATGAAAATTCCGTATCAGAGTACAAAGGCACATGCGTATTGATGACATTATCAAATACGACCGATAAAAATTTAGCAGATGTATTTAACAAATATGGAAATCCTGACTTTGATACGACAGTCATACCGATTGTGCTGATGTCAAGCAATGGAGAGGGATTGGTATCCAGATCGCAGGCGAGAAGGCTTTTATCCCGGGTGGACAGTTTTAAGAATGTTTATTTTGATTTTTCTGGAATAATAAGCATAGGGCAGGCGTTTGCAGATGAAATATTCAGGGTATTTAATCGTCAGGCGCCCAAGGTGAATTTGCATGTTGTTAATGCGAATGATGATGTGCAGAATATGATAACGCGCGCAAAAAATAATTCAAGAAATTGTTGATTTGAATATGAATAAGAATACCCGCCGGGCCGCATCAAAAACCTGGAATTATAAATTCAGATTCCAACCCAGACGTAGCGGTTTTTCTTGTTTACAGACCGCGCCGGAAATGTTATAATTAACAAAAAAGCGGGACTGTTGCGCAAACAGTGCCGTCAGGAAACTGATTTCCGCGCTATGCGGAAATCTGACGGGAGAAGATAATGAAGAGTCGTAATTTCGGCGAAATATTCAAAAACGCGGCTGGGACGGTTTTCTTGCTGGCGGCGGCGTTTTTTGTATGCTCCACGTTCTTATCGATGCGCGCGGTTTTTGCGGATCCGATCGCATCGCAGCAAACAGTGGTTTCCGCACAGTCCGCGCGCGCGAAGTCTTCTCGCGCGACGCGCGGAAACATTGTATCTGCGTCGCGTGGGGGCGGCGCGGCAACAAATGCCGCGCCGGCATCCCGCTCTGTTTCCAGCCGCGCGCCGGCGTCGGCATCTCATTCCAATCAGACGGGAACCGCATCAGGCCGCGCTGTTGTGGCGCGCACGGGAGCGAACGCGTCATCCCGCGCAGCGACAAACCGCGCTGTTGTCAGCCGCGCCGCCACGGGCGCAAATACGGCGCGCGTTGCCCTGACCGGCAATGCAATTCGCGGCAGCAGGACTAATTCGACAACCTATACGTACCTGTCCGGCAAATTGTATACGGGCAACTATTCGAATATCATCGATTCCACCACGGGACTGATATCGGCAGAGGCATACGGCAATTGTCTGGAAAGCTATTACACGTGCATGGATGAAATCTGCACCGCCCGCAACGCAGCCCAGCGCCGCTGCGCCTGCGCCGGCCGCGTAAAGGCCTTTGCGGACGCAGAGGCGAAATTGGAAACAGCGAATGAAGAACTGATAAAAGTTTCCGGCGAATTGGCATTGCTGATCGCGACCAAGGGCAAAGACGTCAGCGCGGCTTTTCAGCTGACCGACGCCGAAAAAGTCATGAACTGCGTGTCTTGGCAAGAAGCTTCCAAAGAAAGTACATGGACCACAGGCAGCAAAGATTCCGAGGCTTATAAATGGTGTACCAGCCACGGGATTTACACAAATGCGGACACATGCCCGAAGCCGTCTTATTGTTCTACAACTGGAAACAATTTCGGATTTGATATTGATACTCTGAAAGGTTCCGGCAGTGATATTCTGGCATCATTGCAATCTTGGGCCGATGCCAAGGACAAGACTTTGACAATCACAAGCTCTGACGACACCAGTTTGACATTTAACCTTGAAAACATCACAAATGTCGTTAATGGTTTGACTGGCAGCAACTTGTCCTTGAATGATGATGGAACGGTCAAAGACTCTCTGGCCGAAACATGGGGTTATGAATTATTTGAATATGCCCATAACAATGTCTGCAACCGCGTGTTGGATTCATGCTTTAACGGAATTTACGAGGCTTGCGGCGCCCCGCCGAGCACCGGCAGAAAATGCGGAAACGGTCAGACTCAGTGCCCGTATAATTACAACAGCATGATTACTGTAACAAACAGCGGAACGTATGAACTGAATTTTGTGACAGGCAATTCCAATTATACGGCTTCCAATTCAGCGACATGCTTCGGTTATGCGACTTCTTCGGGCGATCCGTATTCAAGCCTGCGCGGGCCGGTTGCCGATTCGCGCCGTTCCATTCTGCAAAAATATGCCCTGGATGCGAACGCGGATTGCGACGCCTATGGCGAACAGTTGAAAACAACCGCGCAGAACATCGGATATCAAAAAATTGCCGCGCAGCAGGCTTTGCAGAAAAAACGCCTTGAATTCGCGCAGGCGGAAACCGCGACAATCGCGTCCGATTTCCGCACAGCAAAGAATAATTTCAACGAATGCTTGTCGGAATTGTATGATTGCTATACGACGCAGGAAACATCTAATTCAGGTTGGAGCACCAGCCGCATAAAAACATATTGCTCGCAGGTTGCCAATGTTCCGCATTGTTATGAAACCATGATTTGCGCTGCGCCGAACAATCATCTGGAAGCGGTCATAGCCAGAACCGTGACAGGAACGACATCCTCTTCGACAGAAGAAGCTAAAGAAGCTTGTGAGAATACGACAGATGCGTCAACGAATACTTGCCGCAATGTTGTTACGATTGCCGAAGTTCTCAGCGGTTCTTATGCGAGCGGCGCGGTGTCCCAATCTTCTGTGTCCATGCGTGAGATATGCTTGCAGAATATCGGCATAGACGGCGTTCGCAATTGGGCCAGCGGAAATTCCGGCGGCTGGACAGCCTCAAACTGCCCGCCGGGTCAGCATTTAGAGGGCACAAGTTGTATTCCCGATACTAAAACATGCAGCCATTCGGATCAGAATGCCGCTACGGCGCAGCAAACTTGGAACTCTAATAGTCAGTCTTGGGGCGGATGTCAAATATTGACTTGCAGTTCTGGTTATGACCTTTTAAATGGCGCATGCGTGAGTATATAAGAAAAATCTTGCCAAACGGCGGGATTTGCAATAAGAATTATTTTTATTATGGATCAATTTGATTTATACGATCCGTAACGCGTAAGATAAAGACCAGGTAAGTAAAAAGGAATGAGTAATAAGGAAAAAACCAAAGACCAAATAAGGAAAAAGTTAAAGAACAATGAATAGTGAACAATTTTTTTTGGCACGGTTCTCATACCTGCAACCTATTACCTGATACCTGTTACCTATTTTGTTCTCTGTTCTTTGGTCTTTTTACTTATTCCTTTTTCCTTAAACTCGTAATCCCCACGCATATTTGTATAACTATTTCTTCAAATCGCTTGACTTTTATACATAATAATGCCAATATTGCATAAACTTTTCAACAAATCATCATATGATGCGTCTGAAAAAGAAATAACGAAAAGGGTTAAATATGGCAGATTTTGCAATCTTCTCTACCGGCGGAAAACAGTATCGCGTAAAGGTTGGCGATATTGTCAAAGTAGAAAAACTGAATGCCGATGGTAAAATCAAATTCGATCAGGTCTTGATGGTCGGCGGCGCAATCGGCAATCCGATTGTTGCCGGCGCGACTGTCACGGCAGAGGTTTTAGAGCATAAACGTGATGACAAGATTCTGGTGTTCAAGAAAAAAAGGCGTCAGAATTACCGCCGCACGCGCGGACATCGTCAGAACATCACTGTCTTGAAAATTACAGAGATCAAAGGCTGATTTATGACTTGTTGATATATGATTGCGGATTTGCAAATCATATATCAAAAATTATAAATCGGAAATCAAGGAGTTTAGTCATGGCACATAAAAAAGCAGGTTCGGCATCAACCAACGGACGCGACAGCGCGGGCCGCAGGCTGGGGGTTAAGAAAAGCGGGGGCAGCCGCGTCATCCCGGGCAACATCATTATTC
>JAIRLB010000068.1 GCA_031259745.1 Rickettsiales bacterium
TGCGTGTTTGACAATTCGCATCTGTTTGGAAAGATGCCGGCTGGCGCTATGATTGTTTTCGGTCATAACGGATTCATAAAATCTGATTACAGGCACTTCAAACTAAAAGACGCAGCGCGGGCCGGCAACGATATCGCCATGATGGAGGAATTTATAGCGCGCGCAACAGCCGGGGAAAATTTTGACCTGATAATTGTGGACGGCGGCCCGGCCCAATGGAACATTGCCCGCAAGACCGCGCCAGACACGCCAATCCTGGGGGTGACCAAGGGCGAGGTTCGCGACGGCGACGAACATTTCATCATGCCAAGCGGGCATATTGATCGTGATTTGCCCAAGGATTCGCCACTGTTCCTGCTGCTGCGCTGCGTCCGCGACGAAGCACATCGATTCGCAATATCATTCCACCGCGCCATGCGCGCAAAAAACATGGTCGCGTCACGATTGGATGAAATCGAAGGCATCGGCCCCGCGCGAAAGCGCGCCGTGCTGCATTATTTCGGCTCTGTCCGCCAAATTGCGGACGCAGATTTGGATACTTTGCTCAAAGTGCCGTCTTTGGGAAAATTCGCCGCGCAGAAAATATACTATTATTTTCACTCGTAAAAAGTGATATAATATGCTCGGTCCGAACAAGGAGACAAACCCATGAAAACTTTTGTAAATTTCTTATCAATATTCAGAATCATCGCGGCATTTGTAATTATTCCTTTGTTAATGTTCCAAATGTATTGGACCGCGTTTATCATCTACGTATTGGCGGCGCTGTCTGATTTCTTTGACGGCTGGCTGGCGAAAAAATACAACGCGACTTCAAAAATCGGCGGAGTGCTGGATCATATCGGCGATAAATTTCTGGTTGCAAACACGATGGTTATGCTGGCTTGCATGATGCCAATTTGGTTCGTTGTCATCCCGATTATCCTGATGATCGCGCGCGAATTGTATGTCAGCGGGCTGCGCGAATTCCTGGGCATCCAGAAAATCGAGATGCCCGTTCCCAAGGCGCGTTTTTCCATGGCGAAAATCAAAACCACATTGCAAATGATCGCGTTGGGCGCGTTTTTGCTAATATTTGCGATGGGCGCGATTATCACGCCGGATATGACCAGCAGAATAGTCATGTATCTGATTTACATAATGCCTCAGATAGGCATATGGGGATTGTGGCTGTCATTGCTGGCATCATTGTGGTCGGCGACGGAATACACAATCACATTCGCAAAACATATGAAGAACAAATAGATACTTTGCAACAAGAATAAAGATTTTTTGCCTCGCACTAGATTTTATCTTAATTTGCGAACGATTTTGCGATTTGTCACAAACTGCTTTTTATTATCTGGCTTAAAACCAACCCTTTTTATCGGTTTTGGCATTCGCAAATTCCGCCAATGCTTTCTTTTGCTTGTCGGTCAGCTTGGTCGGAACATGCATTCCGACTTCTATGTATAAGTCGCCAAAGGTCCCGCCGCGGCTGCCGGGCATGCCGTGCCCCCTGACGCGCAGCCTGTCGCCAATCTGTGTCCCGGATGATACCTTTACATTTAATTTCTTGCCGTCAATGGTTTCTATTTCCATATCCCCGCCCAAGGCCAATATTGAGAACGGAATATTTTCCTTCATCAGCAAATCGCCCCCGGCGCGCTGGAATTTTTTATCAGGACGCACACGGACATCCAAATAAAAATCCCCTGTCGGACCGCCCATCGGCCCCGCCTCGCCCTGGCCGGCCAGGCGCAGGCGCGTTCCGTCCTCAACCCCGGCCGGGATGTTGACATCCAGGGTTCTGTGCTTGTGAACGGTTCCCAGGCCATCGCATTGCTGGCATTTCTTTTTAATCTTGCGCCCCAGGCCATCGCAATCGGGACAAGGAACTTCGACCGTAAAGAACCCTTTTCGCTGATGCAGAACGCCGCTGCCGCCGCATCGCCCGCATACGGGCGCGGGCTTGCCGTCATCTGTGCCGAATCCGCGGCATTTGTCGCATCTGACATTGCTTGAAAATTTCACGGCGTGCGTTTTGCCGAAATAGGCGTCTTTCAGATCTATCGAAACCTCGTCCAGCAGGTCGCGTCCTCCGCGCTGCATTCCGGCGGATTGCCCCTGCCCGCCAAAGCCAAAGCCGCGCATAGCTTCGCGGATAATATCTTCCATGCCGCCCATTCCGCCCATATTGAAGCGGAATTCCCCGCCGGCGAACGGATTGCCGTCAAAGCCCCCGCCGGCCGACGCACCGTTGCCGCCGGCAAACGCGGCTTCGCCGAATCGGTCGTATGCGGCGCGTTTCTGCGGGTCTTTTAAAATATCAAATGCATTGTTAATTTCCTTAAACTTTTCTTCCGCCGCCTTGTCGCCCTGATTCTTGTCCGGGTGATATTTCATGACGAGCTTATGATAAGCCTTTTTAATATCTGCATCTGTCGCGTTGCGGGCAACGCCTAGAATGTCATATGGGTTCATGTTACCTGGCCTGATTTTTATTCGCCTTATATATAAGCAAATTCCAAACAATAATCAAGGGGCATTATTGACACTCGTTGTATGCAATAAATCATTTTATTTAATTCTTTATCTCTGATTTTGATTTGTTTTCACAATTTTTTATCGCGTTTTCCCTTTCCGCAAATTTTTCTCACAATTTTTTGCAACCATAGTATAACCTATTCCCAGTGCAATACCCGCCAAAATATAAACAATCCATACCGCCATGGAGATTTTCTTATCTTCTTTAAGAGCTGGCAAAAAACCAATAAATCCAAAAGTAGAAGTCGATAAAGCAACCATTATCCCCGTCGCAAGCGTATAATATTTAACAGGTATGGTACCGGTTGATTTAGTGCCGGATTTTAACTTATTCATAACTTTGCTCCTTTATGTTTTTTTGAATTTTTAAACAGAAGTTATAGTAAAGTCAAAACAAAAAATAAAAAAGTCAAAATCCCTCTTGCAGGCCGCCCGAAAATCGGTTAAATTACAGTTCATGGTCGAAAATAAAAAATCTTATGACGCATCGGACATTCAGGTACTAGAAGGGCTGGAGCCCGTTCGCCTGCGCCCTGGAATGTATATCGGAGGCACGGACGAAAAGGCTTGGCACCATTTGCCTGTCGAAATCCTGGACAACGCCATTGACGAAGCGGTGGCCGGCTTTGCCAAGAAAATCAAGGTCGAGCTGACCAACGCCAAGACAATTGAAATCACCGACGACGGGCGCGGAATACCCGTAGACGAACACCCAAAGTATCCGGGCAAGTCCGCATTAGAGGTTATTTTGACAACCCTGCATTCGGGCGGCAAGTTCAACAATAATGTCTACAAGACCAGCGGCGGCCTGCATGGCGTCGGCAGCTCGGTCGTAAACGCACTGTCGTCCGAGCTGGTTGTCAATATTTCCCGCGACGGCCATGTGTGGACCCAGACTTTTTCGCGCGGATTCGCGACCAGCCCGATGACGCGCGGCGACGCGACCAAGAATCACGGATCGCGCATCCGCTTTACGCTTGACGACCAGATTTTTGGCGAGCACGCGGTCTTCAAGCCTGTAAAGATTTACCGCATGGCGCGGGCCAAGGCCTTTTTGTCCAAAGGCGTCAAGGTCGAATGGCGCTGCAATCCGGAACTGCTGACCGAGGATATGAATATCCCGGTCGCCACCGAATTTCATTATCCAAACGGCGTTGCGGATTTCTTAGAAGAGCGGACTAATTCCAAACCGCGCATCCTGCCAAAGATATTCAGCGGCAGCGTTGATTTTCCGGATGACTCTGGCCATGTGGAATGGGCGCTGACATTTTTGACGGATGAAAACGGCGCGGCGTCCGACGACGGCTTTTTCGCATCCTATTGCAATACCATTGCGACCGTCGACGGCGGCACGCATGAAAGCGGATTCAAATCCGCAATCACGCGCGGCCTTAAAAGTCATGGCGATAAGATAAACAACAAGGCCGCCGCCGCCATTATAAGCGAGGATGTATTCGATTCCGTGGCGGCAATCGTGTCCGTGTTTTACAAATCTCCGCAATTCCTGGGCCAGACCAAGGAAAAATTATCCAACCCAGAAATCGCCCGATATACGGACAGCGCGCTGCGCGACCCTTGGGAAATCTTTCTGGCATCCGACCCCAAAACCGCGAATGTGCTGTTGGATTTCGTGGCAAATCTGGCAAATGCCCGCATCAAGACCAAACAGGTCAAGGATATTGCCCGCAAGACGCCCACCAAGCGCGCGCGCATGCCGGCAAAGCTGGCGGATTGTTCCAAGCATGGCGTCGCCGGCACGGAATTGTTTTTGGTCGAGGGGGAATCCGCCGGCGGCACTGCCAAGCAGGCGCGCGACCGCGCCACCCAGGCGATTTATCCTCTGCGCGGAAAAGTTTTGAACGTTATGTCGAATTCAAACGAACGGTTTGATTCGAACAAAGAATTGAACGAACTGATTGATATTATCGGCGCCGGCACCGTCAAAGGCTGGGATGAAAGCAAACTGCGTTATGAAAAGGTCATTATGATGACCGATGCGGACGTGGACGGCAGCCATATCGCCGCCCTGCTGATGACATTCTTTTATCAGCTAATGCCCCAGCTGATTCATGGCGGCCATTTGTATCTGTCCTGTCCGCCGCTGTACAAGGTGACGCACGGGACGGAATCGATTTATGTCGATACGGATGAAGAGCTGGAAGAATTAAAGGCAGCCAAGTACAAGAACAAAAAAATCGAAATTTCCCGGTTCAAGGGTCTGGGCGAAATGATGCCGAATCAGTTGAAAGAAACAACCATGTCGCCAAAAACGCGCCGTCTGATCCGCGTCGAACTGCCGCCGCGAACC